>JAXMKZ010000011.1 GCA_034370385.1 Coriobacteriia bacterium | reverse complement strand
CGAGGCGTGTCACCCCAAGGAGTTCGACCTGATGCCGGCCAACCATACGATGGGCTTCATCAAGAAGACCCACGCCAAGCGCGCCGACGCCGACCCGGCCTACTGTGCCATGTGCCACCCCTCGGACTTCTGCGTGGGGTGTCACCGCGGCAAGCCCGTGAGCCCCAACGCCCCCGGCTACCAGATCATCCCCGACGACCACAGACAAGCCAAGTGGCTCAAGGACCACGGTTCGCCCTACCTCGACGGTAAGGGTGCCTGCGGCTCGTGCCACGACGACGCCAGCTGTAAACGCTGCCACAAGACCGTCATGCCGCACCCCGTGGGATGGATCGAGAACCACACCCCGCCCCCCGGAGTGCCCAGGGATGATTGCGAAGTCTGCCATCAGGACCGCAGTTCCTGTCAGGAGTGCCACCACTCCAGTGTCCAACGCTCTACGCTGACGCGCGAGAACTGCGTGCCGTGCCACGATGAGATGAAGCAGGTCCCGGCCACGGGCATCAAGCACAAGTCCTTTGCCGAACACGCAGTACATTTCGATGTGGAGAAGTCGAAGGGGGCAGCATACGGCTGCTTCGAGTGCCACGTCAGCTACGGAAGCTCACCGGCGGCGCAGGAGGCCGCGGCGCGGCAGGGGCATGACCTTCGCTTGTGCGAGGCGTGTCACGGTGCGCGCGATGCTGTGACCAACGAACCGATCGCTCCGTACAGCGGACGCGAGCTTTGTCTTCGGTGCCACACCGATCTGAACATCTAGCTGCTCAACGCCACGGTCGCGCGTCAGACGCGCGTCATCTGACAAGGAGGGCTTTTCCAACATGACTTCCCAGAGACTCACGACCATCCTGCGGGTAGCCGTGGCGACCCTCGCCGCGGCGGTGATCGGCGTGGTGGCTGTGTTCGCCTACAACATCTACCTGGACCGGCAGGCCGCAATCCAGTCGACGCCCGCACTGCGGGTCGTTGCGGCGTACGAGAAGATCGTCAGGGCCCAGCCCAACAACGCGCCCAATCGCGTCCGTCTGGGAGAGGCCTATGCAGCTGCTGGCCAGTACCAGAAGGCGATTGAGCAGCTCAACGCCGCTATCAAGATCGACGAGAAACACCCCGGCGCCTACCTCGATCTTGGTCTGGTGGCCATGATCAACAACGAGAAGACCGAGGCGATCAAGTACTTCAAGCAGGTGGTCACGCTGACCGATGCCGCGGCTACGCGGAACACCGATGCGAAGCGCGAGCTTGCGCTCTACAACCTCGGCAAGATGGCGCTCGACGACAAGGACTACGAGCAGTCAGTCGGGTACTTCAAGGAGGCTCTGCGCATTCGCAGGGACGCTTCAGATACGTACCTGCTGCTGGCGCGGGCCTTCGACGGGCTCGGCGACAGCGCTTCCGCGATAAAGAACGTCGAGTACTCGCTGGCGTTCGACCCCAACTTCAGCCAGGCCAACTACCAGGCCGGCGAGTATTATCTGCGCGAGAAGAACTACCTGAAGGCGTCGGAGCATATCCGAAAGGCCATCGATGTGGCCCCTGAGGCGCCTGAACCCCAGGAGCTGCTCAAGAAGCTCGGAACCGCTGAAGCGTGGGTTGCCAAGGTGAACGACCAACGTGGAACGGACCCAGCGGAAGCGCTGACTTCGGTCAAGATCGCTCGCAGAATCGACCCTGAAAGCGCCGCCATCGCCGTCCTTCATGGTCAGGTGCTCGAGAGGCTCGGCAAGCAAGAAGAGGCGCTCGTCACCTACAAAGAGGCACTGAAGCTGGACACGTCGAACGCGAAGGCCAAGGCGGCCATCAAGCGCCTCGAGGCGGAGAAGCCCAAGAAGACCGAGTAGCTGGTCCCTCGTCCGGTTCTGGATGACATCAAGGAGCACCTGTGACCAAGAAGCAGAGAAGACTACTTATCGTCCTTATCATCCTGGCGCTACTTCTTGCCGCGCTGGCGGGCTACTACTCGTACTACCGATCCACCCAGAAGCTGTCGTTCGACCTGACGGGCCTTGTCGAGCAGGCCGACACGCCGATCCCCGAGTTCCTGTACGCGTTCAATGGTCGCGAGAATGATCGGCTCGTTCGCCCCACGGGCATCTTGGTATCGGACGGGCTCGTATACGTGCCCGATGCGAACGCGAGCCAGGTTCAGGTCTTCAACGAGCGCGGCGTGTGGCAGCGCTCGATTGGTGGTTCTGAGACTGTGACGCCGCTCTACATCGCGCGAAATCCGAAAAATGGCAATCTCTACGTGTCGGATCGTCGCAAGCGTGCCGTGCACATGTACACCACTGAAGGCAAGTATCTCGGCGAGTTCGACCCGAAGCTGCCCAAGGACCAACTGCCGAAGTTTGAGACCAACGGCGTCCAGTGGGTGCCGCTTGCACTCGAGTTCGGCGAGGACGGGACGTTCTACGTCACCGAGCTACTTAACGGCCACCGGCTCCTCATCTTCTCACCTGATGGTAAGTTCAAGCGGAGCGTCGGGACCGCGGCTATCGTGCTGCAGCCGGACAAGGCGCCGAACGTATTCCAGTTCCCCAACGGGATGATGGTTTTCAAAGACGAACTCTTCATCGCGGACAGCAACAACCGTCGGATTCAGGTATTCGACCTCAAGGGCGACTTCAAGCGCATTATCGTCACCCAGGGGCTCCCGCGGGGCGTAGCGCCGCTTCAGCCGCTTTCCGGCGATGACGCGTCGTCTACACCACGTATCGTCTCGGTTGATACGCTCGCTCACGATGCGACTATCTGGTCCGTCGATGGCAAGCAGCTCATCAACTTCGGTGAGCAGGGGCTGCTCGAGGGTCAGTTGAACTACCCGACTGCGGTTGCTGTCGGCTCAAAGAACCGCATCTTCGTCACCGATACCTCGAACGGCCGCGTGCAGGTGTGGGGATGGCCCGAGCAGGTTGCGGAGGTGCCCTTCGTGGGCCCGCCTTCCAGACTCTTGTGGTGTCTGGTGCCCCTGCTGCTGCTGCCCTTCCTCTTGCTGTTCAGGAAGCGCCGGTTCTATGCCACCGCCGACTTCGTGGTCGAGATGTTCGAGCTTGGTGAGCAGGATCAGTTGACCGAGGTTCGCCGTGTCAAGTGGATCACCACCGCCGATCAGCGCGAACTCATGGAGGCGGCGGCGCTTCCGCAGGAGTCCGTGGACCTGTTCGAAGTGTGGGAGCACTCCGAACCCGATGCCCAGGCGCTCGTCGACAAGTACGAGATCGAGCACGGCGAAGCCGTGATTCTCTCGGTCGCACAGCGCTCGAGGCTGTTGTGCACCGAGGACGAAGGGTTGACGGTCCTCGCGGTCAGAATGGAGATCGACGAGGTCGATGCACGTGGATTCCTCAAGCGATTCAAGCGCGGGTCTTCTGCCGAGACCGACGCTACCAGCGAGCAGTAGGCGCCATGGAGAGCGCGTAAGGTTTCGGGGGGCGGGAGCCCCGGACCGTCTTGAGGAATAGAACGGGTTTCCTTCTACTCTTGGTGTGTCTAAGACCCAGAGAAGAAAGGAAACCCGCATGCAAGATGATACCGCTGTGCTGATGTCGGCCCTGGTGGAGTGCTGCTTGGAGCGACTCACTCTCTTCGAGGACTTCGCGCGGGCCGAGACCAGCGCACACGAAGACGTGCTCAAGACGTTGGCCGACGCGATGTCTGAGGCTCTCGAGATCTTCGACGAACGACTGTTTCTGAGCAGGCCCGAGGGCTGGCGCGTGAAGGATGCCCGGCCCCGATCGATCCTCACGGAGTTCGGTGAGGTGAACTTCACCCGCCGCGTCTACGTCGACGAGTTCGGGGACCGGCGCACCTACCTCGACGAGATAGTGGCACTGCGCCCGAGGAAACGTCTGTCTCCGGGTGCGTATGAAGCACTTGCCCTCTTCGGCTCCGAGATCCCCTACGAGCGTTCCGCCCGCGTGCTGTTTCGGCACTGTCCGGACAGCGTGTCTGCGATGACGACGATGGGGGTGCTGCGCGAGACGGGCGACCTGCTCGAGATCGAGGCGGAAGCGCGCCGCCGGGAGCTGTTCGACGAGGGACTGGTACCAAGCGCATCGCGGGCGAGCGAGGAGCTGCGTGTCGAGGCCGACGGGATCTGGATCGCCCTGCAGCGAGCCCGAGGACGCGGCGTCGAGGTCAAGGCGCTCTGTGCCTATGAGGGCAAGAGCGCAGGTGAGCGCGTCGGGGTCGTCCACCACGCCCTCGTGGGCGGCCCGAAGCGCTTCTGGGAGGAGGGCGTGGCGCATCTGGCCGGCCACTACTCACTCACCTCACTCAAGCGCTGCTACACCGGAAGCGATGGCGCCGGCTGGTGCGGTTCGCTCGCCGACCACCTCCACGGACCGCAAGTCGTCCACAAGCTCGACCCCTGGCACGTCAACCGCGCGATCAAGACGGCCTTTCCCGAGCCCGGTCAGGCCGCCCTACTCTTCGAGCTGCTCCATACAGGCGACATCGACGGGCTTTTGTCCGAGATCGACTCCCGGGTCGCGCGCGGGGTCTCAGACGAGAAGAAGGCGGGCGCGCTCGCGACCTACATCCGGAACAACCGTGCCTCGATAGAGGTCGACGCGCCGAGCATGGGGACGATGGAGGGGACCAACGCACATCTCTACGCCGCCCGGATGAAGGTGTGGGGCGGCGCGTGGTCGAGAGAGGGTGCGAGTGACATGGCTCGCATCAGGGCGGCGCTGGCCTCAGGAGACAGGCTTCCCGTTCCCGTGAGAGAGGTCGCGTTCAGGGAGAAGGACCGCAAGAGGCGATCCGCGATCCTCGACAAGCAGCGCTACGGATTCGGCTACGAGATGGTAATCTCGGACGGAAAGGGATACGCACCACCAGCCGGGCATCTGATGCCGTTCTCGACGCGTCAGCAGCTCCTCGCGATGTTCAATCCCTTGAACTGAGAGTAGACCCCCCAAATCCTTACGCGCTCGATCAAGGTTGAAGCGCGCCCCGCGAAGCGTCGTTTCCCCTACAATGACGGCGTACATTCGGCCTTGAATCGTGAGGGAGTCTCGCCGTGACCGACTTCTCGACGCTCACCCCCGACTCTCAGGGGAAAGTTCGCGACCTGTTCGACCTCGGCGACAAGCTTCTGCTCGTCGCATCCGACCGCATCAGCGCCTTCGACTTCGTGCTGCCCGAGCCGATTCCGTTCAAGGGCGAGGTGCTGACCAAGCTCTCGCTGTTCTGGTTCGATCTGTTGGGCGACGTGGTCGACAACCACCTGCTGTCGGCCGATGTGGCCGACCTACCCGCGGAGTTCGCGCCGCACGCCGAGTACCTGCGCGGCCGCTTCATGCTCGTGAAAAAGGCGAAGGTCTGGCCGGTCGAGTGCATCGTGCGCGGCTACCTGGCCGGCTCGGGCCTGAAGGAGTACGCGAAGCAGGGAACGGTCTGCGGGATTCCATTGCCGGCGGGGCTCGTCGATTCCAGCAAGCTCGAGGAGCCGCTGTTCACGCCCTCGACGAAAGCCGAGATCGGCGATCACGACGAGAACATCAGCTATGAGGTCATGGTCGAGATCGTCGGCGAGGATACGGCAGCAGCTCTGCGCGACGCTTCGATCGCGATCTACTCCAAGGCGCGCGATCACGCCGCGTCGCGGGGCATCATCATCGCCGACACCAAGTTCGAGTTCGGCGACGTGAACGGCACTCTCACTCTCATCGACGAGGTCCTTACGCCCGACTCCAGCCGCTTCTGGCCCGCCGACAGCTATGAGCCGGGCCGTGGCCAGTCGAGCTTCGACAAGCAGTACGTCCGCGACTGGCTCGAGGGCACCGGCTGGGACAAGCAGCCGCCCACGCCGTCGTTGCCTGCCGAGGTCATCGAGGCGACCAGCGCGAAGTACATCCAAGCCTATGAGCTCATCACGGGTCGCACATTCCAGCCGGAAGGGGCTGCATAGCCTTGGCACGTAGGAATCCGTTGAACGAGCGCTACGGGAAGCACACCGCGCCCGCAGGCAAGACCCGCAAGTCGGCCGCGTCGGCCAAGCCCAAGCGCGCGATCTCGTCAGGGACCTCGGGGAGCGCCAGCAAGGCGAAGCCTGCAGCTAGCCGCGGGCCGCGCGTCTCGATCCATCCGCCCACTCCCGAGTACAAGCGCTGGCGCACGATCTGGTGGGTGCTGCTGGGTTCCGCGATCGTGCTTTCCACGCTCGCATGGTGGCTGTGGCAGGATGATGCCCAACGCTCCGTTGGCAACTGGGTGCTGGGCGCGGGCTACGCGATGATCTTCGCCGCGATCTTCGTCGACTGGAGCAAGATGCGTCCGCTGCGCAAAGAGTGGGCGGCGTCCGGCGGCAAGCTGCCGAAGGCCGAGAAGCCTGAGGCCGAGAAGCCTGAGGCCAAGGCCAGCGGCGAAACCGAATCCGGCGATTCCACCGAGTCCTGACCGCGCGTTAAGAAGGGGAGCCACCGCATGGCGCGCTACGAGATCTTCGTGACCTACAAGTCCGGCATCTTCGACCCGCCGGGTGCGACCGCCGAGCGGGCGCTCGCTCAGATCGGCTATCAGGGTGTCGAGTCGGTGCAGATCGGCAAGTACATCCGGCTCGGCGGCGAGGTCGACCTGGCCGCGGTCACCGAGATGTGCGAGAAGCTGCTGGCCAACCCGGTCATCGAAGACTTCCGTATCGAGACGGTCGAGGAGTAGCGCATGCGGTTCGGCGTGGTCATCTTCCCGGGTTCGAACTGCGACCAAGACGTCGTGGGCGCGTGCCGGTATCTGGGCCTTGAGGCCGAGTATGTGTGGCATGGCGACACGTCGCTTGCCGGCTTCGACGCGGTCGTGCTGCCCGGCGGCTTCAGCTACGGCGACTACATCCGCTGTGGGGCGGTTGCCCGGTTCAGTCCGGTCATGAACGAGGTCGTTCGGTTCGCCGAGAAGGGCGGGCCGGTGCTGGGCATCTGCAACGGCTTCCAGATACTGACCGAGGCGCACCTGTTGCCCGGCGCGCTGCTGCGCAACCGCGGCCTGAAGTTCATCTGCCGCACGGTGCCGCTGCGCGTGGACGGCTCGTGCGACTGGCTCGAGCTGCCGGAAGGCACCGTGCTTGAGGTGCCGATCAACCACAACGAAGGCAACTTCACCTGCGACGCCGAGACGCTCGAGCGGCTCAATGGCAACGGCCAGGTTGTGCTTCGCTACTGCGAGGCGGACGGTTCGAGCGCCGAGGGCGGCTCCGCGCCGAATGGCGCACTCGACGACATCGCGGGAATCTGCAACGAGCGCGGCAACGTCTTCGGCCTCATGCCGCACCCCGAGCGCGTCGTCGACCCGACGGCCGGAGGTACCGACGGCCAGCCGTTCTTCACCACGATCGTGCGCACCCTCGCTGAGGTGGCCGGCTAGTGCACGGCGACGTCGAGCTTGGCGGGCCGGTGTGGCTCTTCGCCACGGCGGTGCTGCTGCTGACGGTCGGCCTCGGACTGTTCGTGGTCTTCGATGTCGTGCGCCGCATCCGCCGCGGCCGCGACGAAGCGGTTGGGCGGGGGGCGCTCGTGGCGTTCGCCGTGGGCGAGGGGGTCTTTCTGCTGACGCTGGTGGCGGTACAGCTTCTTCAGGGCGTCTCGCTCGTGAGCGCCGTTCCCGTGGTGCTGATGCCGTTCGCGCTCGCGGGTGGCATCGCGTACCTGCTCAAGGTGGTGTATCCGCGGGGGTAGGAGAGGGGGTCGCGTGGAAGTAGTGTTGCTCTTGTTGGTTCCTGTATTGCTCCCGGCGATCCTCATGCATGGCCGGAAGTCGGCTCGTTTCTGGTACGTGTTGAGCGCAGTCGGGGTTGTCCTGGAGCTCATCGTAGTAGTGCTCGTAAGCCAGAACCCCTTCCCCGCCGCGGAGAATAGTTGGGCCATCCTTTTCTACGGCATCCTGATCTTCGGGCTCGTGACGGTGCCCATTGGCATTCTTGGCATCGGGATGCTCGTTGATCGCATCGTCGAACGGTTGCTCCTTGTGCTGAGACGATCGAGGTTCCGCGTCGGAGCGACCACAGACCGCGATCACCCCCCTGACGGCGGCGAGTCTCAGGCAGCAGGGGCGGTACTCGCTTCACGGAGCGCACGACGCGAAAAGGCCATTCGTGCTGTTGCCGTGGTGGTCGTGGTCGGCATCGTCGGTAGTCTCATCTACGGCGAGATACTCAGACCGTTCTGACCAAGTACGGCAGCGCCGAGACCGCTGAACTCATGACGGTCGTGTACGTTGTGAGCGCTGGCGGCGCGCTGTGGCACGTGGTCGGGAGCTCGCCCTAGACTGGGGGGTTGCGTGGCGCTGGCCGGAATGAGTAGTCCGACGAGCGCCTGGCACGTGTTTGAGCGGTGTGTCCGGAGACGCAGTGGGAGGGGATTTCACAGGTGAGTGGCGACGGATCACTGGGATTGCTATGGGGAGCGGCCTACGTTGCGACCACCGTGGTTGTGGCGTTCTTGCCGTGGTGGCTCGCCCGTGACACCGGGACGGCGTTGACTTGGCGTGCAGTCGGTATCGCGCTCTCCGTTTCAGCGGTGTCCGGGGCATTCATGCTGGTGACGGGGGAATCATGGTCGGCACTGCCGGGATACCTCCTCATGTGGGGCTCGTTCTGGGTCGCGATGATTGTCGCCTCGGCGGGCGTTCTGATTGCGACAGTCCGCATCGCGAGAAGCGAAGGGCGCATGGCGACGCTGCGTCCGGCGGCCATGCTCGCGCTGATAGTGGTTCTCGCCTTGACGGTGGGCGTCGCGCCGATGCGTCAGCAGGCATCGAGAGAGGAGCGCTTCGAGGCGCGCATCACCGATATGGCCTTGAGCGCGTCGGAGCGCGGCGTTCCGCTCGAGGAAATCGAGAGCCGACTCCTTCGGGCCGGGCGGACGACCATTGAGCAGGAGTCAGAGGGTGGCTCTGTGCGTCACACCGCGTTCGACCGTGAGCTCGTCAAGCTGTGGCACCCGGCGGCCAAGTTCGCGCATCTCAGGGCTGAGCCTTCGAGATGGGAGCTGCCCGAGATGCTTGAGGATGACGCACTCGTATTGGAGGCGGCAGACGAGGCAGCTCGAGATCGCTTGGCCGGCCTATATCATGGGTTTGAGGGGATCGGCGCGGATGCGACGTTCACGGTTATCGAACGAACGGACGAAGATCGAGAAAGGGCGGAGCGAGCCGGTCTGCGGTTCAAAGGTTTTCGCATCGTCGGTCCAGAAGGCACAACGCTTCTGTTCGAGAACCATCGATTCAAGCGCATCATCTTCAAGGTGTCAGAAGGAACCGCAGCCGATTCGGATGGTTACTTGGTCTGCCACGTCTACCTGGCCAGCCCAGACGGCCTGAGCTGGCACGTCGTTGGCGCCGCGCGGCACATTCGGACACCATGACCGACGGCCCGTAGGCCCGTCGCGCTCGCGGGGCACACCGGGGGTCGTCTCTCTGCTGGAGGGATATCAGTCCCAGCGCATCGAATACGAGTTGAGTCAGAATGCGAAACCGCTGTATTCGAAGGTGCTGAAAGTGCATCTCGGTAGCCCCGACGGCAGACAGTGGTACGTCGTCAGGGTCGAGTAGGGACCCAGGGGTCTGCAGCCTCCATGCGGGCCAGAAGGTCAAAGACCGCCGATCGGGGCCGTGGTCGCGTATCCTCTTAAGGTGGTGTATCCGCGGGGGTAGGGGGATCGTTGAGCGGACAGGAATCGTCGGAACTTGCGCTGATCGTCTTGTTCTATGCGGCACAAGCAGTGGGGGTGGCGTTCATCCCGTGGTTGCTGCATCGCGGCACGGAGAAGGCGACGCTTTGGCTCGGGCTCGGGGCCGCGGTTTCCGCCACGGTGGGCACGGCGGTTCTCATGTTCCTGTGGTCCTCCGGTGACGCGTGGGTCGGCCTCTACGCTGGGATGGCGTTGTTCGGCTCATGCCTGCTCGCGGTGGCGGTCGCTGCCGTGGGCACCCTGATTGCCGTTCTCGATCGCGCGAGCAACAAGCAACGCATGGCGACCTTCCGCGCCGCTGCGGCGCTCGTGTTCATCTTGGTCCTCGCCTTGGCGGTTCTCGCGGGGCCCATCTTGTACGACCGCGCGCGAACAGAGCGCTTCGAAACCCGCATCGCCGAGCTGGCTCTCAAGCCGCCTCCGCCCGGCGTGTCGCTTGAGGAGATCGAGATCCGGCTCACGCGGGCGGGGCAGAGCGCCATCGAGCAGGCGAGGGCGGGAGACGAGCCGACGTACAACGATTTCAACCTGGAACTGGTCCGGCTCTGGCATCCTGCCAACAAGCTGGTGCACTTCGCGGAATGGAACTCAGAGTGGGATGCCAAGATGCTTGAGGATGATGCGCTCCTCATGCAGGCCGTGGATGAGGAAGCTAGCGAGTTCTTGCTCTCGGTGACAGGCACTGGCGGCTTTGGAACCGAGGGGGAGCAGGGGTCGTTCGAGGTCATCGAGCGCTGGAGCGAGACCCGCGAGCGCGCGGAGCCGAGTGGCATCTCCTATTACGGGAGTGGCTACCGTGTCGACGGCCCGCAGGGCACCACTCAGTTGTTCGAGAACTACAAGTTCCGGCGCATCGTCTTCAAGCTGTCAGAAGGGGCCGCCGCTGATGCGAAAGGCTACAAAGTCTACCACGTCTATGTGACGAGTCCCGACGGTGTGAACTGGTACGTTGTGGGCCTGAAGGACTACTTCCGGACGCCGTGAGGGGCGGACTCGTCGGTTCACCGGGTACCTGAGCCATGATCTACCATGAAAAACCGTCAGCGCGTGAAGGAATTTCATGGTTAACGCCACTCACGGCACCAATCGCAGGGCGCGCGTAGTCGCGGGCCAGCCTCAGCGGATGCGATACCCCAGCGCTGCAAGCTCGTCGAGGTTCACGCAGTCGTAGCCGCGGCGCTTCAGCCCGCTGAGGATGATCGGCACGGCACGTCCCGTCGTAGCGACTTGGCCGCCCGAGTCGTGCATGAGCACGATCGAACCGTCACGCGTGTGGCTGAGCACGTGGCCGGCGATGCTGCCAGCCGAGCCTCCTCGCCAATCTTGGGGGTCGACGGTCCACAGAACCTGGCGCATCCCGGCAGACCGAATCGCGTCCGCCACGCGCGGTGAAGTCGAGCCGTACGGCGGGCGGAGCCACGTGACCTTCTGGCCGCTGATGCTCTCGACGATGCGCTTGCCCGAGGCGAGGTCTGATGCGAGTGCGCCGCCTCCAAGCTGCGTCAGGATGCGGTGGGCAAGCGAGTGACTCGCGAGCAGGTGGCCTTCGGCGTGAATCCGGCGTGTGGTGCCGGGAGCTGCCGCTGCAAGGCGGCCCGTGAGGAAGAACGTCGCGGGCGCGTCCGCGCTTCGCAGCGCGGCGAGTACCAGGGGTGTGGTGCGGCCCGACGGCCCGTCGTCGAACGTGAGAGCCACGACCTTACTGCCGACCGAGCGGACGCGGCGAGACGACGTGTGAGTCGGACCGGGGCAGCCGCTCGCCGAGACACTCATGCGTACCTGGTACAGGCCGCGCGTGCGCAGGCGGACGGACACCGCGACGCGCTTCGACGCCATCGGCGACGCGAGCACCCGTTGGGCGAGTGGTCGCCAGGCGCTGGCCTTGCCTCGGATGATGCGCCGGTACTCGACGGTCACGGTCGCGGGTGTGGTCGCCGAGACGATGCAGCTCACGGGGAACGCGCGGTAGTTGCGCGCGACGATGGGTGCGGTGACCGAGCGGGCGATCGGACGCGGACCGGGTGCGGGCGGAGTGACATCAGACGACGGAGGTACCGTCGGGGTCGTTGTCTCGCTGCTGGGCGGAGGCGCGGTCGGGGTGGTGTCGGCGAAGGCCGCAGTGCCGCTGGCCAACGCGAGAAGACACGCCGCCGTCAGCAGTGTGATGCTCCTCCACGTGCGCGCGAATCCGTGATACCGACCCATGGCGTCCCCCAGCTTCGATCATTCCTCGTGTTCACATAGTGCGCTCGGCAAGTCGGCCGCGTCCAGAGCACTGCGCGAAGGTAAGAAATCGGTACGAATCCGGTGGCACTCTCGTCGTACGGTCTGTCTCGGCCACGCGCGGTCGGCACGATTGTCCAACGATCGAGAGGGGGCGTACCCGATGCGCCAAAGTACAGCTCGTCTCGCGGCGGTTCTTGCCGCGCTCATGCTTCTCACCGCAGCCGCGCCGATCACGGCGGGCGCGGCACCGCGTGCCCACAAGCGCCTGGACCGCGATGGCTCTGTCCCCAAGAAGTGGGACCTGCCCACACCCGTTCTTCCGAGCGACGACACGACCCCGACCGATGCGGGTGGCATCGGCGACGGGCACAACCACCTATCGTTCGCTCGGTTCGACACTGGCGACATCGTGTGCGCGTTCCCGGGCGGGTTCCTGGTCGGACACGCCGGCATATTCAACGACGCGCTCCACAGCTCGGACTACTCGAAGTGTGTGTGGTCGGCGAACAAGACGCCGGTCAGCCAGGTGCAACTTGAGACACCCGCAAGCTTCCGCAACTACGACTACGCATTCGGTATCTGGGTGCCGAGCAAAGCGAGCTACGGGAAATCCGTCGTGAGCTGGAGTGCCACCCATAGAGGCAAGCCTTACGACGTCAACTCCTCGAAGACGGACCTCTCGCGCTGGTACTGCTCGAAGCTGCCGTGGGCTGGCTGGAAGGTTCGCACCGGCCTTGACCTGGACGCCGATGGCGGCTACTGGGTCAAGCCGGCCGACCTGGTGAACTCCCGCTACACGAGCACATTCGCCTACAGCGAGTAGGAGGATCGCGGGGGCCGTCGGCCGACAGTGGTTGACGGTCCCCGCTCGTGGGTGACAGCACAAAGCGATTCACAGGGCAGTGCCTGGAGGGACGAATCCGCGCAGAGTCATGGGGAAGGGAGTCAGGCGTCGGCAGAGAAAGACCGTGGAGCCAGTCGGGGCGACGAGAGGGGCGAGTTGTGAGGTCAGGATGGTCAGCGTTGATGAGTATGGCGCTTCTGTTCGGTGCAGCGTCGTTCGCGGCGAGCGGCTGTTCGCAAGCGCCCAGCAGTGCGGCGGTGGCGGCGGTGCTGGACACGACGGGGAAGGTCCACGTCGTCGATCTTGAGACGGGGCGGCTGATTCGGTCGACGGCTTTGCGCTCGCCGGCGTCGGATATCGCCGCCGACGAGGTTCGGGGGCGGTTCGTTACGGCTCAGTGCGGGCGTGGCGGCATGCAGTCCGACGATCGGCTCGGCATCATAGGGGATCGCGGTCTCCTTCGTCCCCGCTACGTGAAGCTGCCCGCCTCCAGCCCGCTGGGCGTGGAGGTCGTCGCGCCCGGCCGTGTCGTGGTGGATCATGGCGTGATGGTCGAGGACGGCGTTTTCGCATGCGTGGTCGATACGGACTCCGAGGAAGTGGTTCGGACCGGCGAGATTCCGGAGAACCTGAACCCGCTGGTGTTCGCGGCAGGGCGCATCTGGTCCTCGGGCTCGAACCTCGATGGCTCCCGCCGCTCGCTGCGCACGGTCGATTCGGAGACCCTCTCCTCGACCGAGGTTCTCGCCCCGGGTGTGTTTCCGATCATCGAATGCGCTGGAGATGATGACGTCTTCGGGTGGCTGAGCCCTGAGTACGGCAAGGGATCGCTGGCCCGCCTCGATGCGCGGACCGCCAGCGTCGAAGCGTCGCGATCGGTTGACCTCGTCGGCGGATGCGGCGACATGGTGCTGGTCGGCGACACGCTGGTCTTCGCTGATTGGGCGGGCCAGGATCTGGCTCAGACCGGAACGGCACTCATCTTCGCGGATCCCGCGACGCTTGAGGAGACCGGCCGAATCGATGTCCCGGGCGGGGCGTGCGATGTACAGCCGTGGGGAGATCGAGTTGTGGTTGCGAGCTTCGGGGACTCGAGGCTGCTCGTGATCGATCCGGTGACGGCGAAGGTTGATCGGACGATCGATCTTCCGAAACTCGACCTGCCGGTCAGGCTTGCGGTGATGGAGTAGGCAGAGCGGTCCTAGCGGCCGACGATGCCGAACGCGGTTCCGCGGTCGAGGAAGGGGGCGTTCTCACCAGAGGTGAGGTCGGCGCGCTCCGCGGGCGAGGACGTCAGGAAGACCCCGCCGTTCCACGTGCTCTCAAGCCGGTAGACGGGGCGTGTGCCGGCGGCGCCTGCCGGGGCAACAAGGCAGGCGGTTCCGCTCGCCTCCCACGTGGCATCGGGGAGAGCCAGAAGGCGATCGCGCTCGGCGGGATCGACGGTGTAGCGCCATGCGCCGGTCGAACGGTCATGAAGTCGCATCAGCGGCAGCCGGTTCGCGGAGGCCGAGCGGGTGAGTGCGAAGGCGACGCCGTCGTAGCGCCAGCGCAGGGGGTCGCGCGTGGTGAGAGCGAAGCGTTCGGTGGTGCTCCACGTGTAGAAGAACGCGCCCGACTCGACGTCGACCAGGCGGTGCACCGCGCGCGTCGGTGGCGTGCGGCGTGGATCGCCGAAGTAGCGGACGTACACGTCCCAGAACAGGCGCTGGGGGTAGAACGGCGTGTAGGTGTACAGCGCGTACGTGCACGCGTTGCGAGGCGTTATCGTCGCGAGCCGGCCGCCACCGGCACCGCGCACGGTGACTTCCTTCTTCAGCCCCGGACGCCAGGCGAAGTCGGTCTCGTAGGTCGACAGCTTCCGCGTGCCGTGCCACACCTGATTGCCGAAGCCCGGGAAGCGCTCGGTGCTGCCCGGGAAGATGCCGCACCCCATCGCCTCGTTGAGCCGCTTCGACCCCGGCGAGCGCATCGCGAGCAGACTCTGCTCCTTCTGGAGCGTGGCGAGGATGACCTTCGGGTTGAGGTCCCACGCCTGAGCCGCCTCGTAGATGATGCGCGAGGCGCGTTTGCGGACGCCCTGATGGTCGGCGGCGACGTAGGTGTCGAGCACCCCCGGCTGCCTTGCGAGGAAGCGCTGGATCTGCGCCTCGGACATCGAGTCGACATCGCGCCACACCTCGTAGCTGATGATGTCGAGCGGGTTGAACCGGGGGGCCGCGTTGGCGGTCGCGGGTGTCGCGAGTGCGCCGGCCACGAGCGCCACCGCGAGGGTGATTCGTGCAAGGCGATGGATGAGCGGTGAGGAGGACATGCCCGCATCATACTCTCGTCAGATGCCGTCAGCGTTTGACGGCGCGAGGGTGCGGGAATCATACTGATAGTATGAACCTGAGTATGAACCGTTCTGCCGTGCGAACGAGGAGGCGTCGTGACCGCCCGTGTGACCATATCGCTGCCCGACGAGTTGCTGGCGCGTCTCGACGCTGAGGCCGATGCTGCCGGCGTGCCCCGCAGCGAACTCGTGCAGGAGTCGCTCGCGACGTACCTGGGCAAGACCGCAGACGAGCGTGAGCGCGATGCGCGCAGGGCCCGGGGACTCGCCGCGCTCGAAAGCATGCGGACGTTCCACCTGCGCTATCCGATCAACGACGACCGCCCGAGCCTCGAGATTCTCAGGGAGATCAGAGAGACGGACGACTCCGCCCCGCTCAGGTACGCGCACGACGGGGAGCGGGAGTGAGTTCGCGGGAAGCCTTCGCACTCGATGCGTCCATCGGGGTGAAGTGGTTCATGGACGAACCCGGCTCGGACGCCTCGCGTGTCCTGTATCGCAGGGCAATGGACGGAGAGATTCTGCTCGTTGCGCCGACGCATTTCGTGCACGAGGTGCTGTCCGTCGTGCGGCGCGAATTCACCCATCGGGCGATTCCCGAGGCGTGGGAGGATATGAAAGCGTCGGGCATCACGATCGTTCCGCTCGAAGACCAAGTCATCGCCGAGGCCGCCACCCAGTGCGCCGCCCTGGGCTGCTCGTTCTACGACGCGCTCGCGCCGGCGTGCGCGAGTCTGCTCGGTGCGACGCTCGTGAGCGCGGACGCCTGTGCACACGGTGCGTATCCCGGCGCGCTGATCATCACGTGACACACGCCGCTCGCCCACGTGTTCGCGTGGCATGGGCGCATTCCTACAAGTCAACCTCGCCTTTCGACAGGGGTCGCCGTCGCAGCCCAGGGAGGCGGGCGTCTGTGCCGTCTCGGCGTCCGCTCGTGCGCTCGCGTTGGGTTATGCTGGCTGCGCGGCGATGTCGCACCGCATCAGCATCAGGTGCCGGATGGCATGCAACCATGGTTTCGGAGGGGAATCCCATGCGCCGCTTCGTGCTCGTAGCGCTCGTTCTGTTCGCATCCGTACTCGCGTTCCCGTTGACCGCGCAGGCGGCACCTGTCTTTGTGTCGCAGTTCGGGAGCGACACGCTTGGGGACGGCTCGCCGCTCATGCCGTTCGCCACCGTCCAGCACGCTATCGATTCCGCGGCGGCAGGCGATGACGTCAACGTGGGGCCGGGGACCTTCTGCGGAAACATCACGATGAAGGACGGTGTGTCGATCCACGGCGCCGGCGCCGCGTCGACGACGCTCAAGGGCACCGGCACAGGCTCGGTCGTGACGGTGAGCAGCACCGGCACCGGTGAGAGCATCGACGGATTCACGATCACAGGCGGTTCCGCCACCTACGGCGGCGGCATCTACTGTCGCTCCTCCTCGCCAGCGATCACGAACAACACCATCTCCGGCAACTCCGCCACCAACGGCGGCGGCGGCATCTACTGCTTCGACTCCTCGCCGACGATCTCTGAGAACAACATCTCCGGCAACTCCACCGACTACGGCGGCGGCATTTACTGTCTCTCCTCCTCGCCAGCGATCACGAACAACACCATCTCCGGCAACTCCGCCTCCGGCTTCGCCTTCGGCGACGGCGGCGGCGGCGGCGGCATTTACTGTCTCTCCTCCTCGCCAGCGATCACGAACAACACCATCTCCGGCAACTCCGTCTCCGGCATCCCCGCCAACGGCGGCGGCATTTACTGTCTCTCCTCCTCGCCGGCGATCACGAACAACATCATCACCCGCAACTCCGCCAACTTCGGCGGCGGCATCTCCTGCGACCCCGGCTCGCCGGCGATCACGAACAACATCATCACCAGCAACTCCGCCAGCTACGGCGGCGGCATCTACTGTCTCTCCTCCTCGCCGGCGATCACAAACAACACCATGTCCGGCAACTCCGCCACACAATACGGCGCCGGCATCTGGTGCGGCGGCCTCCTCTCCTCGCCAGCGATCACGAACAACACCATCTCCGGCAACTCCGCCTTCAACTCCAAGAACTTCCGCTTCGGCGCAGGCGGCGGCATCTACTGCTGCGAATCCTCCTCGCCGGCGATCACGAACAACACCATCACCGACAACTTCAGCGCCACCTACGGCGGCGGCATCTACTCCTCCTACTCCTCGCCAGCGATCACGAACAACACCATCTCCGGCAACTCCGCCCCCGGCTACTCCGGCGGCAACGGCGGCGGCGGCGGCATTTTCATCTTTGGCGACGGGTCCGCTCCGACCATCACGAACAGCACCATCACGGGCAACTCCGCGACCACCGGCGGCGGCATCTACTGCGCCCTTTCCGTGCCGGCCATCACGAACAGCATCGTGTGGGGCAACGGAGACGACCTCCTCGGCTGTTCGGCGACCTACTCGGACATCGAGGACGGGGACGCGGGTACCGGCAACATCTCGGTCGCACCGAGCTTCGTCGCGACCTCGGCGGGCGACTTCCGACTGAAGGCCGGCTCTCCGTGCATTGATGTGGCGACCTCCACGGCCGCGCCGGCAGCAGACAAGCTCGGCGTCTGGCGGCCACGGGGAGCGGGCTTTGACATGGGAGCCCACGAGTACGTGGACTTGGCCGGTCCGGTCGCGCCGGTGGACCCGACGCTGACGAGTTTGACCCACACGCAGGGCGTCTGGTCCAAGAGCGCCACGGTCACGGTGGACATCAGCAGTGCGACGGGCACCGTCGCGCCCGTCGCCGGCTTCGCGATCTCGGTCTCGACCGGCACGACCGGGTACCCGCTGCCCATCGTCACGCATTCGGCCGGCACCTCGGCGTTCACGTTTGCCGCCACTCCGGGTGTGCCGCTCTACGTCAACGTCGCTACAGCCGATGCGGTCGGCTTGTGGTCTGCCGGCACCCACTTCGGGCCGATCCTCGTCGACACCGGTCTGCCGGCTGTCTCAGACGACGCTCCGGGCGGCTGGCGTGCGCATGACGTCACGGTGACGGTGGAGGCGACCGACGCGCTCTCCGGCGTCGCGGGTACCGACGTCCTCGTCACCGGCGGGGGCACACCCACCGTGACGCATCCTTCTGCCGGCATCGCGACCGTCGCACTCACCGACGAGGGCACCACCACCATCGAGTACTCGGCCGCTGATGTGGCCGGCAACCGCTGCGCGACCGAGACCGCGACCGTGCGGCTCGACAAGAGCGCGCCGGGGCTCGCGATCACCGCCTCGCCCTCCTCGGTCTCGATCGAGGCATCGGATGCGGTATCCGGTGTCGGTCCGGTCTTCTACACCGTCGACGGAGGCGCGCCCCAGCTCTATACCGGCGGCTCGTTCTCGCCAGGCGCTTCAGGCGATCACCTCATCATGGCGTGGTGCAGCGACCTGGCCGGTAACCCGACTGCCAAGTCCGCCTTCGTGACCGTGGACACCGATGCCCCCACCGTCTCAGACGACGCGCCGGGCGGCTGGCAGACGGGCGACGTCACCGTGACCATCACCGCCTCTGATGCGCGCAGTGGCATCGCGAGCATCGACTGGGCCCTCTCAGGTGCGAGCGCAGGTGCGGGTTCCTCGGCGAGCAGCCCCGCGAAGGTCGCGATCAGCGCCGAGGGCACCACCACCATCGAGTACTCGGCCATCGACGTCGCCGGCAACCGCTGCGCGACCGAGACCGCTGTAGTGCGCATCGACAAGAGCGCGCCACACACGACAGCCGCACACGTTCCCGGCGCCCCCGGCGCCCCGGTCCTCGTGACCCTCACACCTTCCGACACGCGCTCTGGTGTCGCGAGCACGTGGTTCCGCATCGGGACCGGCCCCGCCTCGATCTACGGCGGCCCGTTCGCCGTGAGCACCGTGGGCACCACGACCGTGAGCTTCTGGTCGGTCGACACGGCCGGCAACACCGAGGATCCGCACTCCACCACCGTCCACATCGCCGCCCCGGTCGTCCCCGACACCACCGCACCGAGCGTCTCAGACGACGCCCCGGGCGTGTGGCGGGCGGCGCCTGTGACGGTGCGCCTGCGCGCCACGGACGACGGTTCGGGCATCGCCCGCATCGAGTGGCTGGTCACCGGGCCGTCCGGGCCCCCGCTCGCCGGGCAGTCCGCGGGATCGGCGAGTACCGTGATCATCTCCGAGCAGGGCACCTCGACGCTCGCCTACAGTGCGATTGACGGTGCGGGCAACCGCTGTGCGACCGAGACCGCCATCGTGCGCATCGACCTGACAGCGCCGACCCTCACCATCGCCGACTCGAGCACGGTGAGCTACCTGGCGCGCCTGCGCCTTTGGGGAGCCGACACCCTCTCGGGCGTCTCGGCGGTCGGGTGGCGCATCGGCCAAGAGCCCACAGCCACGCTGCCGGTGTCAGAGGCGCTCGTGGCCTACGAGGTTCCCGGCCCGCACACCATCACCGCGTGGGCGATCGACGTGGCCGGTAACCGGAGCGCCTCGGTGGTCCACACCTTCACCGTCACCGGCCCGGCCTGGATCGAGATGCTCACGACATCACGCGTACTGCCGGCCTGGGGTGATCCGTTCGTGCTCGAAGGCCGCCTGAGCGCCGAGGCGGGCCCGATAGCGGGCGCACGCGTCGTGGCGCAGTCCTCCTCTGACGGCGTGGGTTTCTCTGATTGCTCGGCTCCGGTCGCGACCGCGGCTGACGGAGGGTTCAGTATCACCGTAGTTCCGGGTGTTCGCGCCATCTATCGCGTGCGTTCGCTGCCCGGCGAAGGGGTGCCGGGCGTCGTGGGCCCGGGCGCATGGGTGTTGCCGCGCGCGTTCGTGGGCACCCCGGTCGCGCCGCCCAAGGCCAAGGTGGGCAAGCCGATCACGGTGAGCGGCACGCTCAAGCCGCGTCACGCGGTCGGCTCCAAGCCCGTGCGCGTCTACCTGTGGCGCTTGGAGAAGGGCCGCTGGAAGGCTTATGGCTACAAGAACGCTACCTGTGCGAACCATGCCACCTACTCGAGGTACCGCGTTTCGCTGCGGCTCACCAAGGCCGGCCGCTGGCGCATGCGCGCTTACCACGCCGATTCAGGACACGCCGCGAGCTGGTCGAAGAACTACGACTACCTGCAGGTGAAGTAGCGGGATACCGGCGCGCTCATCATCCAGTGACGCCCGTCGCTCGCGCCAGGTATTCGCTTACAATGGGCGCGTTCGTTCACGCTCTCCTCACCGTTCGAAAGGGGTCACCGCTGTGACCGTCGTCGCCGATCTCTCGCCCGAACTCGCGCCGAAGCTCGCCGTGGAGCTGGGTCTCAAGCCCTCTGAGTACGACCACGTCGTCGAGATTCTGGGCCGCACACCGACGATCACCGAGCTCTACATGTACTCGCTCATGTGGAGCGAGCACTGCAGCTACAAGCACTCGCGCAAGGCGCTTCGCATGTTCCCGACCGAGGGTCCGCACGTCTTGCAGGGCCCCGGCGAGAACGCCGGCGTCATCGGCGTCGGCGACGGCTGGGCGGTCGCGTTCAAGATGGAGAGCCACAACCACCCGAGCGCCATCGAGCCGTACCAGGGCGCGGCGACCGGCGTCGGCGGTATCATCCGCGACATCTTCACGATGGGCGCGCGGCCCATCGGCAGCCTCGACTCCTTGCGCTTCGGCACGCTGGACAAGGCGCGCCAGCGCTACCTGTTCGAGGGCGCGGTGGCCGGCATCGGCGGCTACGGCAACTGTTTGGGCGTGCCGACGGTCGGTGGCGAGGTCTACTTCGAGGAGGCCTACGAAGGCAACTGCCTCATCAATGCGATGTCGATCGGCCTCATGCGCGAGGAAGACCTCATGCGCGCGGTGGCCACGGGGCCTGGCAACCTCGTCGTGCTCATCGGGTCGACGACCGGCCGCGATGGCATTGGTGGCGCGAGCGTGCTGGCCAGCCAGGAGTTCGACGAGCGAGCCGAAGACAAGCGCCCGGCAGTCCAGGTGGGCGACCCGTTCGAGGAGAAGCTGCTCATCGAGGCGTGCCTCGAGCTGCTGCGCGCCGGGCTGCTCGTCGCGCTGGGCGACCTCGGCGCGGCCGGGCTCACCTCGAGCGCGAGCGAGATGGCCAGCCGCGGCGGAGTCGGTCTCGACATCGACGTCACAAAGATCCCCGCGCGCGAACTGGAGATGAAGCCGTTCGAGTTCATGGTCTCCGAGTCGCAGGAGCGCATGCTCGCCGTGGTCGAGCCGGAGAAGCTCGACGCTGCGATGGCGGTGTGTGCGAAGTGGGGACTGCGCTCGACCGTCATCGGTACGGTCACCGATACCGGCCGCTTCGTGATCCGCGAGGGGGAGACGATCGTCGGCGACATGCCGGCCGCCACGCTCGCCCACGACGCGCCGATCTACGACCCGGCGATGTCGAGACCCGCGTACCTCGACGAGGTGCAGGCGTTCGACCCCCATACGCTCACGCATCCGGAGACCGAAGAGGCGCTCGCAGAGACGCTGCTCGGGCTGCTCGCCAGTCCCAACATCTGCTCCCGGCACTGGATTTGGGAGCAGTACGACCACCAGGTCATGACGAACACCGTCGTGCTGCCCGGTGGCGATGCGGCCGTCATCCGCATCGGCGACACCGGACGGGGCGAGATGACCGACCGCGCCATCGCCGTCTCGAGCGACTGCAACGGCCGCTACTGCTACCTCGATCCGTACACGGGCGCGCAGATCGCGCTGGCCGAGGCCGCGCGCAACGTGACGTGCGCGGGCGGCGAGCCGGCGGCGATCACCGACTGCCTGAACTTCGGCAATCCGGAAAAGCCCGAGGTATTCTACACGTTCCACGAGGCCATCCGCGGCCTGTCCGACGCGTGCAAGGCGTGGACGGTCCCCGTCATCAGCGGCAACGTGAGCTTCTACAACGAGAGCTTCGGCAACCCGATCTACCCGACGCCGACCGTGGGCCTTGTCGGCGTGCTCGACCACGTCGACCAGCACTGCACCATGGACTTCAAGGACGAGGGCGACGTGATCGTGCTCGTGGGCGAGTCCTACGACGAGCTGGGCGGCAGCGAGTACCTGAAGGTCGAGCATGGCCTCGTCACCGGCGCCCCGCCCGCACTCGATCTGGAGCTCGAGGCCGCAGTGCAGGCCGCCGTGCGCGCGGGTATCCGCAACGGGCTCGTGAAGAGCGCGCACGACTGCTCGGAAGGTGGCATAGCCGTCGCGCTCGCCGAGAGCTGCATGGCCGGAGACCTCGGCGCCGACGTCCACCTGCACGACGAGCTGCCGGCCGTCTCTTCGCTGTTCGGCGAGAGCCAGAGCCGCATCATCGTGACGTGTGCCGAGGAAGACGCCGACGCGCTGGTCGAAGCGCTCGTCGCGGCCGACGTGCCCTACAGCGTCATCGGCACCGTGGCCGGCGACCGCCTCGCCATCTGCGAGCGGCTGAGCCTCTCGCTCGACGACCTGCGCGACGCATTCGAGCCCACGCTCGAGGCGCTCGTGCATGGCGAGGTGCAGACCGAGGAGTTGTTCGAGGGGTAGGGGCGCGCGATCTCACGGGTTCCCCTCAGGCCCTGCGCACCCGGACCGCTCCGCTGACTGCTCGCGCGAGCTTGCGGTCCGCCGTAGCGAGCTCGCAGTCGAGCGTCTTCGCGAGACCAGCGTACGCCGAGTCGAGCGCGGAGACCCCGTGGCTTCGCATGAGATCGGCTGCCGTCAGCATCAGTTCGCGCGTCGGCGCGATCAGCACCACACCGACATCGCAGAATGCCTCGATCGCCTCGTCGGCGGAGCCCGCTGTCCGCCCGCCTCGCGTGAGGACACCGAAGACTTCCTGAGCAAGCAACGTGGGTGCAACGAGACGGACTGCACCATCGGCGTGCTCGGTCAGCAACTCGGCCGCCGTGTCGGTGCCGGACTCGCCCGCCGATACGAACCACTTCACGACAACGCTCGCGTCCACCACGAGGGGCCGGGGGCTATCGGGCACGAGTGACCTCGTCCGCCGCACGGGCTTGCGAGAGGAGCTCCACCGGGTCTTGGCCGGCGAGCCCCAGCCTCACCCCAGCCTCATGCATCCGCCGCGCGGCAGACAGCGTCGTGAGCCGACGGCGCTCCGCCGCCCGGTCCTCCCGGGCCTGCACGATGTAGCGAGCCGAGGCTTCCTGGATGAGGCCGCTTCGCGAAAGCCCCAGTTCGCGGGCTTCTGCATCCAGCTCGATCAAGAGCTCCTCGGGCATCGAGATGTTGAGTTTCGTCATGCCGGCGTCCGTTCGATGGTGGAGAACCTCGATAACCACTATCAGTGTATACCCATGAAACGAGGCGGCGAAGTGGCAGGCGCCCCGGGAACTGCCCGTCCCTCACGGGTACACTCTCCTCGTGGCGTCGGCAATTCGCGCCGACGCGCTTTCGCCTTGGGGGGCGGTATCCATGTTGCACAGGTATCTCGGCCGCACACTCGCACTCGCGATGCTCGTCGCACTTGTCGTCTCGCCGACCGTCGCCGGCGCCGTCTCGCCGCCCGGCAAGGGGAAAGAGATCAAGTCCCTGGCCGTCTCGCCTGCGTTCGCCACCGACAAGACGATCTTCGTGGGCGGCCAGTACGACGCCACCTTCTGGAAGAGCACGAACGGTGGCTCATCGTTCTCACTGATCGCCGGCGCTCCGCAGGACATCGAGGACATCGCAGTCTCGCCCGCGTACGCCACTGACCGCACACTGTTCGTTGCGTCGCGGGGCAACCGCTTCGGCGTCGGCGCCGCAATCTACCGCTCGGTTGACGGGGGGGCGACGTGGACGAAGCTCTCCACGGGCCTGCCGTTCGACGGCCAGCCGTACCGCCTGCGGATCTCGCCGGGGTTCGCGGCCGACCGGACCATCGTCGCGATGGTGAACACGAACCTCTACAAGTCAGCCGACGCCGGCGAATCCTGGACGCTCATCACGCCGAGCGGTGCTTACGGCGAGCTGGCGATGGACAACTTCGCGATGTCGCCCGGGTTTGCCACGGACGGCGGACTCGTTGCGGTCGAGGGCTTCCGCGACACTATCCGCGTGTCCACCACCGGCGGGTCAGCGTGGAGTCCAGCCGCCGTGTCCCCCTCGTGGAATCAGGGATTCAACGATGCGTGCTACTCGTCGGACTTCGCCAACGACCACACCGTCTTCGCCACCCACGGCAACGGGCACATCTTCCGTTCCACGGATGGAGGCGCGCAGTTCACGCGGATAGCCGAGGGCTTCGGGGTCATCCCCGCGCGATCGATCGTGACCTCGCCGCGTTTCGCGATCGACAACACCGTACTCGCGGGAGGAGCGCGGTCGGTGAGCGCCGGAATCGATCCGGGGCCGCTGTTCGGCCGTTCGACCGACCGCGGGGTCACCTGGGTGCGCGCTGAGACCGGGCTGACCGGGAGCTGGATCGAGGACATCGACTACTCGCCGAACTTCGCCAACGACAACACCGTGTTCGTGGTGACCGGCGGATCGTACACGGGGGGAGAGGGCGGCGCGTTCGTCTCGCGCAACGGCGGCCTCACGTGGGCGCGTCTCGGAGGCACGATCGCGAAGCTTGGGACGCCGAGTTTGTCTCCGTCGAGTCCTCGCAAGAAGGCGCGGTTCTACGTGTCGGGGACGCTGCCGGCTCATGTGTACTCGACGAGCGTCGCGCTCAAGTTCTACCTGCGCAACTCGAAGGGGAAGTACGTCTACAAGACCGGCACGAACGTCGGTGTGCTCGGCGGCGTCGGGACCTATCGCAAGGCTGTCACGCTGCCCACTGCAGGCAAGTGGTACGTGCGTTCGTACCACGCGGACCTCGGGCACGATCCGAGCTGGAGCTCGATCAGGTACTTCACGGTGCGCAACTGAGAATCAGCACTGAGTGACATATATGGTTGACATATATGTCATCGGGCGCTAAGCTCGTGGGCATGAAGAAGACGATGATGTACCTGCCTGAGGAGCTGCATGCCTTCCTCGCCGAAGAGGCGCAGAGGCGGGGTTCCTCCATGGCCGAGATCGCGCGCGAGGCCATTGCGGAGTACCGCGCGCACACCGAGAAGCCGGCGACGACCAACTACCTCGCGATCGTGGGAGTCATCGAGGATGACGACCCCGCGACCGACCTGTCGATGCGCGTGGATGAGATTCTCGCGGACTACTTCAGGCCAGGCGGCGAATGGGATCAGGAGCACGGTCTTGCTGATTCTGACTGACACGAGCTTCCTGATAGCTGCCGCTCGGCAGAACGAGTCGAACCACTCCCGAGCGCGCGCCGCCCTCGTAGCGCACGCACGTGACGGCCTTGCGGTCCCAGCCGCCATTCTCGCCGAAACGATGGGACTCCTGAAGTCACACTGGGGGCTGCACGTCCAGCGCCACTTCTGGGACTCGCTTGAAGCGTCTGGCATCACGATCCTGGGCACGGACGCCGACCTGATCGCCAACGCTCACGCCATTGACCTCGCCTACGCCGACGCCGGGTTCGGGTTCGCCGACTGCACGCTGCTGGCGACCTGCGAGCGCGAAGGCACCGCGCGGATCATGTCGTTCGACCGGCGGCTTGCGGCCTACAAGCCCACGTTCGCCGGCTCGCTCGAGCTCATCCCCTGACGCGAGGAGGGCGCCCCGATGGTTCGGGACGCCCTCGCAAGACTCTCTGTGTGCGCTGGCTGCGCCTCGTGTGCTACCTCACGCGGAACTGACGCCAGGGAGAGCTTGCCGCCTCGTGGAACTCGTTCGCCGGCACCGTCACACGCACCCGGTACACGCCCGGTTCGGTGATGCGGAGGTTGCTCGCTGTGTAGATCGGGTTGGTGCCGCCGGTGCTGTTGCCTTGGTAGAGGGGGTTGCGCTTGCCGCTTCCCTTGACGGTGCCGTCCCAGCCCTTGCGGGTCAGGCGCTGCAGGGAGACTGTCGCCGTGCCGCTGACAGAGCCGTCGTCGGGCTGCGGGGTCCTGACCTCGCCGCGCACGGTGAACGCCCGCCCGCGCAGTGGTGACGACGGGCTGATGCCTGCGGTCACAACCGGCGTGGGAGCGAACTCGAACAGCACGCTCTCGCCCGAGCCGAACGTGCCATCACCGGGATAGCGGAACTGGAACAGGGTCCGCCGGCCGACTTCATCGAACGTGGCTGAGTAGATCGGGCCAAGGGGGCTGGTCGTAGGAGTCACTGATGTCCGGAAGTGGAAGTCCTGGAACGAGGCCTTGCCTGCACCTCCTCCGCTGGTCGTGCCGGTGGACACGACCGATACCGGCAGCGGCAGGCTGCCTCCTCCGGGCGCTGAAACGGAGAGGGTGACGCCGCGCTTGTTGGCCGTCGGGAGGATACGAGCGCCCGTGAAGACCGGGAGCTGCTCGCCTCGGTGGATGGCGTGCACCCAGCGGGCCCCATCACTCTGCACGGTGTAGATGCCGTGGGAGCGTCGACCTGTCGCCAGTCCGCTGCCGCGCTCCCGCCAGACACTGATCGGGCTCGGGTCCAGCCCGAGAGTAGCCACGGTGGACGAGCTGCGGTCGGTTGCGCGGAAGCCCGTTCTCTCAAGGACGTGGGGAAGGATGAACGTGCGTGACGTGCCTCCAACCGGCTTGAGGGTCGCCTCGCCCGCATCGCGTACCCAGTAGACGAAGTCGTCGTTGAGCACCGGGCTCGGTGCATCGAGCGCCGCTTCGCCTACGCCGATCGCTGAGACCTGTCCCGAGTTCATGTCTACGAGTATCACCGAGCCGCTCGTGCGCGCATCGTCGGCCTCAAGGTAGGCGAGCGTGTCATCGAAGAGCGCCGGCGAGCCGACGACGCGGCCTGAACCCAAGCGGCCGCCAAATCCGCCCTGCTGGCTCAGACCCCAGCTGAAGCTGTACTCGGTCGCGATCTTCGATGCGAGCACGTAGCCAATCGAGCCTCCAGCGTTGTACGCGATCCGGCCGCGGTGCAGAGACAGACCGCTGACAGGCTTGTCTAGGGCGATCTCGCGGGGATGGAACTGGGCGAGTGGCGCGTCAGGTCCGACTGAGTCAGGGGCGAGGGACGAGTAGAAGATCGACGCGTCCACGTCCACGGGCGTCGACGTTGTCACCTGATACAGAATCTCCGGACGCTTGCGAAGCTTGAGAAACGCCACACCATCGCCGTCGGAGTCGGCATCGAGGTGGCCGACAGACCACCCGTCGATGTCCGGCCCGATGCTCGCGGTAAGCGAACGCCCGCCCGTCGTCGAGTCAAACACATGGAGACTCGCCTGCTCCACGAAGCCGGGCTGGTCCAGGTCCGGAACCCCCTCAAGCACGACCAGCTTGTCTACAGTGAAGACGACGTGGGGGATGTGAACGCCCTTGGTGGTGGTCATGACGATGCTGCGCGAGGCCGGATCGCCGTCTCTTTCCCAAACGACCTCCCCGGCCTCGGTCACGTAGGCCAGCACGTTCCCGCCAGGGATGACCTGCCCTGCGGTGCCGATTCCGCCCTGCGCAACGCCAACGGCGACATCGCTCATGCTCTTGTAGTAGTCGTAGCCGCGCTTCCCCGCCCACTGACTGACCAATTGGGTCCGCGTAGACAAATCCTGGTGGACGATCGTTTGTTCGCTGGGTGCGCCAAAGGCCGTAGGAGATACCGCGACGAACATCGCCAGCGCCATGCCCAGAGAAAGCACCTTCTTCATCTCAAACACCTCCGAAAGACGGCGCTCCCCTCACGGATCGCGCACCACATTCTCCGAAGGCTATATACCCTATGGGGTATCAGAATCAGACGTCCGGAAGGCATTCTTCACAACTCGGGGAGTACCCGCGCCCTGATCTCGCCGCTCAGCTCAAGGATGGCGTCACAGATCTCGACGATCTCCTTGTTGCGCGAGCCCTTGCGGCCGAGCCGAGCGAGTCGCTCGCTCATCTCGCAGATGGCCTCGAGATCGTGTTCGTTGTCGCACAGGACGAGTTCACACGCGGGCTCCGGGTTCTGCTCCCACAGGACCACCGTGCGCTTGAGCACTCCGCGTATGGCGTCGTACACCGAGTCCAGACGGCTGTCGTCGACCTTGCCGAACAGCGCCCCGTTGCTCGCCTCGAACAGCATCAGGTCGCTCACATCGGACAGCAACTGGCGGAACAGCGAGAAGAACGTCGCACCAGGCGTGTCGCGGCGGAAGGTCGTCGTCAGCCCGGGGTCTATCTCGCCCGCCACCAGCATCTGCGAGGTGATGCGGTACAGGTTGCGCCTCGGCAAAGAAGCCCTTGACTAGTCGGAACTTAGTAGTAGTATGCATCGTGACTAGTCCGAAGTTCCGAATACCAGCGAGTTGATACAACCGCTGGACGACACGTGAGGGAGGTGGGCAGTGACCGCGGACGAAGCCATGCTTCGAAAGATCCAGAAGGAGCTCAACGCAGGCACCGTCTCACTCGTTCTCCTAGCGATTCTGGACCGCTCTTCTGAGCCGCTGTACGGCTACCAGATCGCGAAGCGCATCGAGTCCGGGTGGGCCGGCGGACTGCCGGTGAAGCAGGGAACGTTGTACCCGGTTCTGCGCATGATGGAGGAGAACGGACTGCTTGAGAGCCGGGTGGAGCCGAGTGTCTCGGGCCCACCGCGGAAGTACTACGCGATCACCGAGCGCGGGAGTGCGGTGCTAGACGACTGGAAGGCGGCGTGGTCACGGACACGTGACTTCGTCGATGCGACGTTGGAGGGTAACGTTGGCTGAGACAATCGAGGGCTATCTGGCCCAACTGAGGGGCGCACTCGCCGGGGCGGATCCCGCGCTTGTGCAAGATGCGCTCTACGATGCGGAGGAGTACCTGCGTTCGGCTGCGGCCGAGGACGGGACGACTCCCGAGTCCATCGCCACGGCGATCGATGCATACGGGACTCCGGAAGAGATCGCCGACGCGTATCGCGAGCGTGAGATCACGGTGGCAGAGGCGCTCCGCAAGCCGGCGCCGCAGCGTCGCTCCACGATACTCGGCCGATTCTTCGGCGTACTGGCCGATCCCGGAGCGTGGGGCGCGCTGTTCTACATGCTTCTGGCGTTGGTGACGGGCATCATGTACTTCACGGTCGTGGTGACGGGGCTGTCGCTCACCTTCGGTCTGTCGGTACTGATCGTTGGCATCCCGTTGGCGCTGCTGTTCATCGCCATCGTCCGGGCGGTTTCACTGGCCGAAGGACGAATGGTCGAGGGGCTGCTCGGTCTGCGCATGCCACGGCGTCCGCGCACCGTCGGTCAGACAGGCAACCTGTGGGAGCGCATCAAGAGCTGGTTCACCGACTACCGCACGTGGACGACGATGCTCTACATGGTGCTGCAGCTCATGTTCGGCATCATCTACTTCACGGTCGTGGTGACGGGGCTGTCGCTTGCGCTGTCGTTCATCGCGCTGCCGTTCGCCCAGTGGATCTTCGATCTGCCGCTGTTCGTGTTCGGCGACTACCACTATCAGATGAACTGGTGGGCCGCGCCCTTCGTGATCCTGATCGGCGTGCTCACGTTCGTGGCCACCATGTGGGTGGCGAAGGGTGTCGGCGTGCTCCACGGCGCCTACGCCAAGGTGATGCTCGTGGGGCGTTTCGACAGCGATGCAGCTGCGGGCGTAGCCGGTCAGGAGGTGCAGTCATGAAGGACCGTTCGATACCGATCATCATCGCGGTGGTACTCATCGGCATGATCGCGTTGGGGACCGGTTTCCGTCGCGTCGAGAACACCGGCGACGAGTGGTACGCGAATCTACACATCGGGGACCGCATCGAGGCCGATGAGCCACAGGCCCCCGAAGAGCCGGACTCGCCGGTCGTCGGTCGCACTGCCACCGAGGTGGTCGAGCTCGGCACCGCGACGCGAGCGGAGGTGCGACTGGCACAGCCCGTGGGTGAGTTGAAGGTTCGCGGTGCGAGCGGGCCGCTCATGGACGCCCAGTTCGACACCAAGCCCAAGCGCTGGACGCCCGAGGTGGACTACCGAGTGGACGGCGAGGTCGGCGAGCTGACCGTCAGGCAGTCCGAGTTCGACCCGTTCGCCGAGGGAGACACGCGCAACAACTGGGACGTCGCTCTCGATACCGGCACGCCGATGGATCTCGTGATCGAGCGTGGCGCGGGCGAGGCAGATCTCCTCATCGGAGACCTCCTGCTGTTGTCGGCACGAATCGTCAACGGCGCGGGTGAGACGACGATCGACCTCACAGGCGGGCGTGAACTGGATGACGACGTCGAGATCGATGTCATCGGCGGCGTCGGGGCGATGCGGTTGGCGCTTCCGAACGGAGTGCCCGTTCGGGTCACAATCGACCAGGGCATCGGAGAGGTGACCGTCGACGGCCTGTCAGAGGATGGCGGCGCCTGGGTCAACGATGCATACGACGACGACCGTCCGGCCTACGAGATTCGGGTGAAGCAGGGTATCGGTGAGGTCTCGATCGAACTGGGCGAGTAGCCGAGACCTGATGCTGAGCGTAACGAGGCCCGACCACATCCACGTGGTCGGGCCTCGGAAACGTTCGGAGCCAGTGCTCTCGACGGCTACCTCTTCGTGATCTTCACCGACGGCGAAGGGACGCCGTAGAACTTGGACGATGAGGTCGGCAAGGCTCGGAAGAAGGTCGTACGGGTGACCAAGATGGACGAGGTGTAGCGGCCGGTGATGCCGGTCTTGAGTTCGCCACCTACGTTCGTCCACGTGCGATTGTTGTACGAGCGCTGAAGCCGGAAGCCGGTGCGAGCCATCGCGCCACTCGTAGAACGACCATCACGAAGAACCGTCGTGAATCGCACCGCACCGCGTCCGCGCACCGTGCGCACCGAGGGCGTCACAGAGGCGGTGATGCGTGCGCGTAGCCAGCCGCCGAGCCCTTCCCACGAGTCGGCGCTTCGGCGTTGGGTGTCCTCGAGGCGAGTCCGGTCGTCGTAGAACTCCGTGACGTAGCCCGACTTGGCGAATCGCAGACTGAATGAGTTCTCATCCCCTCTGGGCACGTAGATCGAGTACTCGCCGAACCGATCCGTGAGCACGGTATCGGTGCGATACGCCCCGGCTCCCGAGAACCAGTACAACGTCACTGCCGCATCCTTCAGAGGGGCGCCGTCCACTGCAGACTGGAGTGTGCCCGAGACGCGCGAGTTCTCAAAGATCGCGATGGGTGCGAGCTCCGTGTCGCCGACGACTCGAACCGATGTGGCCGATTCGACGGTTGAGGCGTAGTTGTTCCAGAAGACCGGGAGGGGATAGCGCCACAGCGGGCTCGACGCGTTCGCCAGTGGCTCGAAACCGACCCGATAGTCGCCTGCGGGGACGTCGTTGAACTGGAACGCACCGCCGGACGGCACTGTCGAGCGGATGCGATTCCACCCGCCCGCACCGTTCGACTGGTGAAGGGCCACCGCGACCTCGTTGAGCGGCCTGATCGGGGGCATGGCGTACACGCTGCCTGAGATCGTGTAGCCGGCTGAGGCACGAACGGGTTCGGCGCTCGCGGTCCCGACGGCTCCTACCAGCGCTCCGAAGCCGAGCGTCAGTGTGAGCAGGATTCGGATCGTGTGGCGCATCGGACCTCCTGTGGGCGTGAACGGCTGGGCGCGCATCAGGGTACTCGTCCAGACCCGTGGCACGCTACTCCTTCCGACGACGCTACTGCGGATGGACCCTTACACAAGACTACAGCGGGCCGACCGGGACACCGTGTCGGCGAACGGCATCTTCACTTCGGACGAGGCTCTCGTCTCAGCGGACTCGCACGCGAACGCGAGATGAGGTCGCCCCGTAGTACGTCGGCGTGGCCGCGGGCACGGCTCGGAAGTAGGTGGTGCGGGAGATTCCGAGGCTCGTCGCGTACGTCCCGGCGCTGCCCGTGCGGCGAACGCCGCCGATCGTCGTCCACCTTCGTCCGTCATACGACCTCTGCAGACGGAACGGCGCGCTGGGCAGAGCGAACGGTGTGCGTCCGGTGATTGACGCGTCACGAATCGTCACGGTGAGGCGCGCACGCCCATTGCGCCGCACACTCGCAACCGACGAACGGATGCTCGTTGAAGCCTTGGTGCGGCCGAGGAAGCGGGCGTCGGCAACCATGTTGCGGGCCGAGGGATCCGCGGTCATCGGCGTAGCTGCTTCCGGTGTGGCCACGTGCGCGTGCCACGCTGAGCGGTAGGTTCCGGTGGGCGCGACGAAGCGCACGCGATACTGCCCATACGGGAGAAAGTCCGGCCACTGAGAGCGGGTTCGAGCCGGCATGATCCAGAACGGCTCCCACTGGGCAGGGTCAGCTGCAGGCAGATCCAAGCGCCGTTCGAGTTCGATGCCATACGGCAGTCCCGCCTCGATCGCCGTCCAGGCAGAGGGCATCCTGGTACCAAAGGGACTGAGCGCCCGGTCCACGCGAAACGTCGCTCCCGGGCTGAGCGACTCGTCGATGACCATGCCGCCTGAGGTCCGGGGCTCGGCTTCGTTGAACCGAGCCTTGTTCGGGTAGTACTCCATAGCCCACCCGTTGCCCGCGAACTCGATCAGTATCGTGCCGGTGTCCGGCACGCTGATGGCGTAGCGCCCTTGCGCGTCGGTCGTCGTGCTCGCCGTCTCGACCGTCAGGTCCGTCGCGTCCTCGTACCAGTAGACGCGCACGGTCACGCCTTCAATGGGCAGGCCGCTCTGCTCAGAAGTCAGCGTTCCCGTGAGCTGGGGGTTGACCCTGAGGCGGAGATTGACAGCCTCGCCATCGACGAGGTCGATATCTGTGGCGTATTCGAGGGAGTACGCATCCTCCCAGAACATCGGCGAATACTTCCATTGTTCCGAGGCGGGTGCGTCAGGATGGGGCCTGATGCCGACCCGGTAGGTCCCCGTGGGTACTTCGCCAAAGTCGAAGGTGCCGCCCATGGGTTCGACGAAGGTCACGACGGCCCAGTCGGTGGCGCTGGCCGGATTGTAGCGGTAGAGCACGACCTGAACGTCATCGATCGGGTTGTCGCTTGCGTCCCACACTCCACCGAGCAGCGGGGCGGTGGTGGCGTTCGCAGGCTCTGTCGCACAGAGCCCGGCGCCGATGATCACCCCTGTTGCCACAGCGAGGGCCAGTAGTACGTTGAGTGTGCGGCGCATCGTTCCTCCCCGTTCGCGGTGGATAGGCAGCCGGCCACGAGCGACTCGGGCCGCTCTCTCTACAGCTTGCTCACCTTCACCGAAGACGAGGTCACGCCGAGGTACTTCGACGAAGACAACGGCACGCAGCGGAAGTACGTCGTGCGGGTCACCGTCGTGGACGCGACATGCCGTCCGGTGCTACCGGTCTTCAGCACGCCTCCGATGTTGCTCCACGTGCGGTTGTTGTACGAGCGCTGGAGACGGAACTGCGCGTTGGGCTTCGGCGCACCGGTGGGACCGTCACGCAAGGTCGTCGTGACTCGCACCGTGCCGCGTCCGCGCACCGTGCGCACCGAGGGTGCGACAGCGCCCGTGATGCGCGCGCGCAACCAACCGCCCAGTCCTTCCCATGTGTCGGCGCTTCGTCGTTCGGTATCTTCGAGGCGGGTCCGGTCGTCGTAGAACTCCGTGACGTAGCCCGGCTTGGCGAACCGCAGGCTGAACGAGTTCGCATCACCCCTCGGTACGTAGATGGAGTACTCGCCGAACCGATCCGTGAGCACGGTGTCGGTGCGAGGCGCTTCAGCGCCCGCGAACCAGTACAGTGTCACGGCCGCACCAGACAGGGGAGCGCCGTTCACCTCTGACCGGAGCGTGCCCGAGACGCGCGAGTTCTCGAAGGCCGCCACGGACGAGAGCTGCACATCGCCGACGACACGGAGTGTCGTGGCCGATTCGACCGTCGAGGCGTAGTTGCTCCAGAAGAGTGGCAGGGGATAGCGCCACAGCGGGCTGGATGCGTTTGCGGGCCGTTCGACCCCGACCCGATACTCGCCCGCTGGGACGTCGTTGAACTGGTACTCGCCGTTGAGCGGCACCGTCCAGTTCACGCGACTCCACCCTCCCGCGCCGTTCGACTGGTAGAGGGCCACCTCGACCTCGTCGAGCGGCCTGACCGGGGGCACGGCATACACACTGCCGGAGATCGTGTAGCCGGCCGAGGCACGGACGGGTTCGGCGCTCGCCGTCCCGACGCTGCCTACCATCGCCCCGCAGGCGAAAGCTAGAGATAGCAGGATGCGGATCGTGTGACGCATCGGACCTCCTGGCAGTTGCAGTTGCGGCGGGCCTGAAGCCACTCGCCTCTTGTGCGTCGCATTCTACTCCTCGCCGCGTACCGCGTTGGCAAGAATCGCATCGTGGAACCAGACCGCGAGTCCCTGCCGGTGGTCTTCGTAGTGCGCCGTAAGGCGTGCGTCGGCGATGTACATCTCTGCCAGGCCGCAGTGCATCTCACGCGAACACGGGTAGAACCACGCGTCGATCTGCAGTCGGGCGGCCTCGGCGGCGTCCATCGCCTCGGGCGAGTCGGGCGAAGCGCCGGCGTCGAACAGCTCGATCATCCTCGCCATCTGATGCTCGCCCTCGGCCTTGAAGCGTGCCCAGTCATCCTTGGTGTAGCGCCCGGTGCGGCGCGCGGACTCGCGATACGCGTCCGTGTCGCCCCAGCGCTCTCTGGTCTCGTCCTCGTACTCGGACGGGTCGAAGTCGCCGAACACCTCGAACATCTCTTCATTCGTCATGCGGATACCTCCTTCGTTTGCTGCTATCGATCGGTCGATGAGTGCGAGCAGCGCCTCCAGCCGAAGTGCCTGCTCGGCGATGAGGTCCCGTTGCCGGAGCAGTGCAACGTATACAGCCGATAGCCCGCATCGCTGCGCGCCGAAGGCTTGAGCAGTCCAATCTCGTCGTAGTGGTGGAGCGTCCTCACGCTGACGTGCGCGAGCCTGGCCACCTGTCCTACCGTGTGCGTCATGTCGCACTCACCTCCGGTGCATCAGCCTAGACCCTCACGTTACGTGAGAGTCAACACGTTGAGCGTGGTTCTTGCGGGCGCACTCGTGTCAGGTATGTGAAATCGTGCCTGAGCTGCCGAAAGTGAGTACCATGCGAGGGGCCTGTTCGGTTGCCGGACCTGCGGGGAGCCAATGAAGATAGACAGCCCTGAGAGCGGCCTGCCTGAGCCTGAGGCGGTTCGACTTGATGACCCGTCACTGTTCCTGAATCGCGAGTTGTCGCTGCTCGCCTTCCAAGAGCGCGTACTCGAGGAAGCCGAGGACGAGCGCAACCCCTTGCTGGAGAGGGTCAAGTTCCTCGCGATCATGTCGAGCAACCTCGGCGAGTTCTACATGGTGCGCATCGGGGGGCTGAAGCAGCAGGTCAAGGCGGGCGTAGGCGGTACTTCGGCTGACGGCATGACTCCGGCCGAACAACTGGCGGCGTCACGTGAGCGCGCGGTAGAGCTCATGCGGCGGGGGCGTGTGCTGTACCGCTCACTGCGGACTGAGCTCGCTGCACAGAACATCCACGTCGTCGGCTACCGCGACCTAGACGCGGTTCAGCGAGGTGCTGCCGACGAGTACTTTCGCGACACCGCGTTCCCCACGCTCACGCCGCTTGCGTTCGATCCCGGCCGACCGTTCCCGCACATCTCGAACATGTCTCTGAACCTGGCCATCGTCGTGCGTTCACCCGAGGGTGAAGAACGCTTTGCGCGCCTCAAGCTTCCCAGGTCCTTGCCTCGACTTGTGCCCATGCCGGGCCGGCAGGGCGGCCGCCCCGGGCGGGCTCACGGACACTGGTTCATCTGGATCGACGATCTCGTCTGCACACATCTGGCTTCGCTCTTCCCGGGCTACGAAGTCGTTGAAGCGCACGCGTTTCGAATCACGCGTGACGCCGAGATCGAGATCCAGGAGATTGAGGCGGACGATCTGCTCGAGAGTATCGAAGAAGGCATTCGGAAACGACGTTTCGGTAGCGTAGTCCGAGTGACCGTCGACGAGGACATGCCTGAGCCCGTCCGCCAGATTCTGTCCGAGAACCTCGAACTCGAACCGGATGAGATGGTGGTCGTCGACCCGCCGCTCGGATTCTCAGACCTCTTCGCGCTCTACCGTGTCGATCGGCCTGATCTCAAGGAGAAGCCCTTCGTGCCCGCCCTTCCGCCAGGGTGCGACGAGGCCGCGACCACCGACTGGTTCGAAGCGATCCGCGAGCACGACATAATGCTCCATCGACCGTTTGAATCGTTCGAGCCTGTCGTGGCCTTGCTGCGCCAGGCCGCCAACGACCCCGATGTTCTGGCCATAAAGATGACGCTGTATCGGGTGGGGCGCGACGCGCCGGTCGTGCAGGCGCTTCTCGAGGCGGCCGAGAACGGCAAGGAGGTCGCAGCGCTCGTCGAACTCAAGGCGCGCTTCGATGAGGAGAGCAACATCGGATGGGCGAGAATGCTCGAGGCTGCGGGCGTGCACGTCGTGTACGGGCTCCTCGGACTCAAGACGCACAGCAAGGTCACGCTCATCGTGCGCAAAGAGGGGCGGCGGATCAGGCGCTACGTGCACGTGGGAACCGGCAACTACAACGCGGTCACCTCTTCGCAATACACGGATCTGGACCTGCTCACCTGCCGCGAGGATGTCGGGCACGACGCTACTCAGCTCTTCAATTCGCTCACCGGGTGGGCCGCCGATACACAGTTCGAGCGGTTCCTCGTTGCGCCGAACACACTGCGTAGCGGAATGGAGAGCAGGATCCGTCGCGAGATGGCCAACGCCGCTGCGGGGAAGCCGGCGCACATCATCTTCAAGATGAACTCGCTCGTTGACCGGCGCATGGTTCCGCTGCTCTACGAGGCCTCTCAGGCGGGTGTCAGAATCGACCTGCTCGTGCGGGGGGTGTGCACCCTCAAGCCCGGGGTCGAGGGTGTCTCGGAGAACATCACGGTCACGAGCCTCGTCAGCCGATTCCTCGAGCACACTAGGATCTACTGGTTCCGCAACAACGGCAGACCGGAGGTGCTCATCGGGAGCGGGGACCTCATGACTCGCAACATGGACCGTCGGGTCGAGGTGCTGGCACCGATCATCGACCGCGCGCTCGTTCGCCGGCTGAAGTCGATTCTTGACGTCTATCTGGCCGACAACGCTCACACGAGGGAGCTGGCTGCCGACGGTACCTACGCACTCCGTCAGCCGAACGATGGCGAGGCGCCCGTTGACGCGCAGGTCGCCTTCCTGTCGGTTGCCGAGCGCAGGTTAGCGGATGGTGCTGCGAGGCGGTAGACTAGCGGCGGGTGATCAGGGTGAATCCAGGTTCCGGGGGGGACAGATGGGAATTGCTGATGAGGTCCGGGCCGCGCTTGAGCCCCACGTTGGGTGCACGGTCGCGGACACATGCGTGCGCGCAACCGCGCTCAAACTGGGCAAGACCTCTGACGATCTGTGCGCGCAGGATCTACCCGAACTCGAGGTGAACATCCGCCGACTTCTGGAACCGGTGGCCCCATTGGCCGCCATCGAAGACGCGATCGGGGCGCTCAGAAGCAGCCGCTGGGATGGCGGTGTGAGATGAGCCAACGGATCATCTCCCGAAGCACGTGGGTGCTGTTCGGGTCGACCATCGCGTTCATCGCGCTGGCAGCGATCTTGGTGACGCTGAAGGTGGGTGGAGAGGCCGGGATCGTCGCAGTCAGCGACATCCATGAGACGCTCGTGGTGGGGTTGGCTGCTGCCGTCATTCTACGCGCGGCCGTGCGTCTCGGCCCGCTGGGAAGCGTGGGTAAGCCGTGGTTGCTCATCGGCCTTGGCACGTTCAGCTATTTCGTCGGAGACTTCATCTGGACCGTCATCGAAGTCGGAATGCAGCAAGAAGTTCCCTATCCCGGCTGGCCGGATGTGTTCTACCTGCTTGAGTATCCGTTTGTGGCGTGGGGTCTTCTGACCGCCGGCCTGGCATTCCGCGGCCTCGTGCCCCTGCGGCGCCCGGCCACCATCGCGATCGTTACCGGCGGGGGGCTCGCAGCGATCGTGTACTTCGCCCTGCTCAAGCCGTTCGTCCTGAACGAGCCGGGCGTGTCCACCGCAGAGATGCTGTTCTCTTCGCTCTATCCGCTGGGCGACGTGCTGCTCATGATCGCGCCTGCGGTCTTCGTACTTTCGGTGATGGCCTCGCTTGGGGGAGGTCGACTGGTCTGGCCCTGGAGGGCGGTCGCTGCTGGCACGGTCGTCATCGCGATCACGGACGTCGCATACTCGTGGCTGTCGACGTACGACCTGTACTCCTCGGGTTCGGTCATCGACTACGGCTGGGGCATCGGGCACGCCCTGCTGATGCTCGGAGCACTCATCGCGAGCGACTTGGCGACTGAGCGCAGCTAGGTGCTCAGCGCTCGCTTCGGAGCCCTCCGACGCAGCGCGGCGAGGCGCAACTCGAGCACGAGCGCGCGCAGGTTTCGAGCCACTGGCCGCACGTGCGGCACTGGGCCTGTCCGCCGGAGATCGGCTGGCCGCACCCCGGACACTGATCGGGCTTCTCGCCCCACGTGTCCTCCCGAAGGATGTCGGCACCGGGTACGCGATGGTGCTCAGGAGTGAGTGGGTCGTCGTCGGGCATGCGCAGCTCCGAATCTCGGTGACTGCACACAGCATAGCGCCCGCATCCACGTGGGTGAGTCGTGCGGTTTGGGGCGGGGGATGAACTTCAGTGGAGGACTCAACCTTTGGAGGTGATCGTGATGGTCTCGCGTGAGGACATCATGACAGCACGAGATGATCTGTTCGCCCGACGCGAGGCGCTCCTTGCCCGCGCCAATGAGATTCGCGAGGAGTTCGGCGATCGAGTGGACGGAGACGCCGTGACCATGGCGGCCGGATTGACCCTTGTGAGCGGGGGGGTGGCGTGGGGCATGACTCAGGTGATTCGAGGACACAAGGGACTGACCTCACTGCTGGCGCCTCTTGCGCTTGTCGCCCTCGGGCTTGTCATCGTGAGCCGGAGCGCAGTGCACCAGAGGGGTTCACGCATCTTGGCCGCCGAGGGCCGGATGCGCGACGAACTGGCCGCACTGGACCCGCTCGCGAGGATTCAGGTCCTGAAGGATATGGCCGGCGAGCAGATGACCTTCGTCCGCCACGCGCAGAACTGAGCGAAGCCTCGTTCCGAGGAGTTGGACGACCGAGAGGTTGCTCCTGTGCCGGCTGCTGCCGTCACGTGCTCGGGCGGTAAGCGCTCCAGACGGTCCTGTCAGTTGCCTTCGATGAGCCCACTGCGGGGCTTGACGGCCTTGTGGGGGTAGACTGGTGCGCATGCATGATCAAGTACAGGCAGTGATGTCGCAGGTATCCGTCTTGTTTGAGGTCACGGGAGTGCTCGTGATCCTCGCGGGCTTCTTCTACGCACTCGTGCGAGCGTACCGTGTCCGCGGATCGGCGATCACGCCCTACGAAGCATTCCGCGCTACCTTCGGGCGCAGCGTGCTCCTGGGGCTGGAGATTCTCGTCGCTGCCGACCTGATTCGCACGATCGCCGTGGAGCCCACACTTGAGAACCTGGCCGTCCTCGGTGCGCTCGTCATCATTCGGACCTTCCTCTCGTGGTCGCTTGAGGTCGAGATCGAGGGCCGTTGGCCGTGGCAACGTGCGGCAGCGGAGCGTAGGTGCGAGGAGAAACCATGAGGCTTCTGAGGTACGCAGCCGTCGCGGCTCTGGCGCTGCTGTGCGCGGTTGGCGTCGCATGTGTCCCTGAGAACCCGGTTCCGGCGGGCTCGTCCGCACCGTTGGCAATCGAGCCGATGACGCCGTCTGCGAAGCGCGCGACGATAGCGACGAGCTTCCCGGCCGAGGTGCCCGTTCCCGTGGGAGACTTCACGCGCGCACAAGCACAGGGAGACGACGCGTGGGATTACGTCGTGGAAGTGCCTAACGGGTTCGAGGATCTTGTCCAGTGGTACCGCGCTGCCTACCTAGGGCGGCAATGGGAGCAGGTAGGCGAAGAAGCCCAGGATTCTACGGGCCGCAAGACCGTCCTGATGTTCCGTAAGGGAAACGCCGAATCGAGCGTCACAGTGACTGAGGGCGAATCCGGAGGACCGGTTTCTGCTTCAGTGACGCTTGGTATTGGCGCGCCGGTGCTGCTGACCCAGTAGCGTTGGCAAGGGGCGACTCGAATGTCGCTCGTGCGATCGGTCCCCGTTGAGGAAGGCTGCGTTTTGATGAGGCGAAGAGGCGTTTTCACAAGCCGCGTTGTCGTGCTTGCTATCGTGTTCATCGTGTTGAGCGTCGGCGCGGCGTTCGCGCGCGCGGCTGACGATGACATCCCCGGAGTCGCGCTACAGGGCTCGGGGGGGACGGTGCGTGACTCCCTCACCGAGACCACCGCGGTCGGCCCGGGCAATGTGCCACTGTGGGACATCGACGACGTGTACCAGTTCCGGCTGGCCTACAACGAGCGTTTTGAGGCGACGATGACGCCGCCCCCCGATGCGGATTTCGATCTGTATCTCATCGCGCCCGGCACCCGCCGTCTGTCCGTCGCGTTCACCAGGCCGTTCACACCGATCCTGCGCGCTTCCGAGGGGGCGACCGGGGCGGTTGAGCGCATCTCCTACGTCTCCGATCGATCGTCGACGGCCACGTTCTACGTACACGTTGCGCAGCAGTTCGATGGATCCGGTCCCTACACGTTGGTGTGGCGCCGGACTCAGCTGCCGACGCCCGACATCATGTCCACGGCTCCGGTGATCGTCCGGTTCGGCGGCAGCGCGTCAGCCACCGGCACCGCCCTTGTCGCCGGTCGTCCGATGGTCGGGTTCGCGGTCCAGATCAGGCAGCGACCGTACGGCTCCACCACATGGACCAGGGTCGCCTCGACCAAGACCGCCGCCGACGGCTCATTCACGTTGCAGGCCAAGCCGGCTAAGCGGACCGACTACCGCATTCAGAGCACATGGAGCGTGACGCAGGACGGCAGTGCGGTCGGTTACGGAATCGGCCCCGTCATGACCGTGTGGCCGCGCGCATACCTGCCCGCGCCGAAGGCGCCGTCGCGTGCGACGTTCGGAAAGGCATTCACGGTGAGCGGTGCGCTCAAGCCCGCACACAGCCGGGGCTCCGGGCATGTCCGTGTGCTCGTCGCTCGCAAGTCTGGTTCCGGGTGGCGCGTCTATCGCGCTGTGCCGGCACGGCACTCGTCGACGGGGTGGAGTGCTTCACTGAAACTCCCTAAGGGGACGTTCCAACTGCGGGCGTCCGTGCCGACCGACACGCTTCATGCCGCGACCGTTTCGTCTCCGCGCACGGTGACGGTGAAGTAGGTGTTCACTCGCCCGACATCCGAGTTCCTCCGACTTATCCTCGCAGTGTCGCTGGCGTTCGGGCTCGCCGTGCCCACCGCGGGAGCCAAGGTCGCCTCTTCGACTCGCATCGCCGAGAAGGCGTGGACCGGCTCGGTCGTTGTGGGCGTGGCCGCAGGAACCATTGAGGCCGTGGAGAATCGGGTCGTGAGGGCCGGCGGCACGGTGATCCGGCGCAGCGGGCCCGGAGCCTTCCTCGTTGCGGATGCTCCTGAGGGCGAGGACCCCGCCGCATTCGCGGCTTCCGTCTCACGCTTGCCCGGAGTCGAGTACGCCGAGCCGGAGAGCAGGGTGACAGCGGCGTTCGTGCCTGACGACCCTGACTTCGGCCTTCAATGGAACCTTGAGCGCATCGGCGCACCCGATGCGTGGGATATCACCCAGGGTTCCCGCGAGGTGAGGATAGCGGTGGTGGACTCCGGCGTGGACCTGGATCACCCCGACCTCGAGGGACGAATCGATACGTCGCGTGGTTACGATTTCATCGGCCGCGACGCGGTCGCCGATGACGGCTTCGGCCACGGCACGCATGTGGCGGGGGTGTTGGCGGCGGCGACGGACAACGGAAGTCACGTGGCGGGCATCGCCGGCGAGTGCGTGCTGATTCCCGTCCGGGTGCTGGACAGATGGGGCAACGGAGAAACCTCCACCATGGCGGAGGGCATTCGCTACGCCGCCGATCAAGGTGCCGATGTCATCAACGTGAGCGCCGGCGGACCCGACGATGCGCGCGTGCTGAGCGACGCCGTCGACTACGCGGTCTCCAAGGGTTGTGTCGTAGTGGCGGCTGCGGGCAACCGCGGCATCGCGGGGCTCGACTATCCAGCTGCGTATCCGGATGTCGTGTCCGTGGGCGCAGTCGACGAGACGGATGCGTCCGCTTCGTTCTCCCGATTCGGCGATCGGCTCGACATGGTTGCGCCGGGGGTAGCGGTTCACTCGCTACGACCGATCACTGGTGCAGCCGATTCGGGAACGGGCGTCATGAGCGGAACCTCCATGGCCACGCCCCACGTGGCCGGGGTGGCCGCATTGCTGCGATCCGCCAATCCTACCTGGACCGCCGGAATGGTGATCCGACGTCTCATGGACACCGCAGAGGATCTGGGGCCCATGGGCAAGGATCCCCGATTCGGGTTTGGTCTCGTGCGTGCCGACCGCGCGCTCGGAGAGGACCCCGAAGCGCCCTCTGACGACGAGTTCCCGGGAATCCCCCTCACCACCGCCACACACGACGGCGTCGTGGACGAGGTGACCGACCCGGTTGACGTGCTGTCCATTGCGCTTGCTGCAGGACAGGAGATCCGGCTGTGGTTCAAGGGCTCCGAAACAGCCACGATATCGTTGACCCTCTATGACCCCTCAGGCGAGAGCACCGCGCTCGCTGCACCGCTCGTCTCGGTCCTTTCCACGGGCACATCGGTTCGGCTGGACTATGCCGTCCCGGATGAGGCCGAAGGCGTCTACCGAATCGTGGTCAGTGCTGAGGAGGGCGGCGGCGCGTACTCGCTCGCATGGGAGAAGGGACGCCCGACCAACGTTGCCGTGTCCGCTCCGAAGACATGCGCGTGGGGCGGGTCGGTATTCCTGTCAGGTTCGGTGAAAGAGGCCGATGGCCAACCCGTTACCCGGGCCGGATTCATCGTGGACAGACGCCCTGCGGGATCATCCGGATGGACTCTGGGCATCGCATCAGGCTCCCTGAATGCCTTCGGGGGATTCCGGGTGTCGGTGAAACCCGCTCGCCAGACGCGATACCGCGTGCGGTTCGAGGGCGCCCCGGGGCGTTTTGAATCGGTGAGCAGGACCGTCGAAGTGACCCCGCGCGCTCAGCTGAGTCCTCCGGTGCCGGTGGGGTCGGTTCGCAGGGGCGTCGCGTTCACGGTGGCGGGCACGCTCAAGCCGACGTACGACGCCGACGGCGTCGTACGCGTGGTGCTAGCGGAGCTCCAGGGCGCACGGTACGTGTCGCGGCGCACCGTGCGCGCGGAAGCCAGCCAGCGTGACGGAGCGACCCGCTACACGGCTCGACTCACCGTGCCAGGATCCGGAAAGTGGCGCATCACCGCGAGCGTGCCCGCCAGCACCCGCCACGCCGCCACGACGTCGCGCGCGGTCTACCTGACCGTACCGTAGGACCTGTGAGGCTCTACCGGCGGCCGATCCTGCTCGAGCGGGCCTTCGCGCCGAAGGCGGCACGCGTCGGCTTCTTCGCAGGGCGCCCCTCGAACGGGATGATGCGCCCTTCGCGGTACGGAAAACCCTCCACGTCTTTCGACGGCAGGATCTTGCCGAGCATGTACTCGATCTCGCGCAGCTGCGTGATCTCGTCGGGGCCCACAAGCGTGAGCGCGTATCCACTCGCTCCCGCGCGGCCGGTTCGGCCGATGCGATGGACGTAGTCCTCGGGGTTCTCCGGCACGTCATAGTTGACGACGTGGTCTATCTCCGAGACGTCGATGCCCCGGGCGATTATGTCGGTGGCCACGAGCACGTCCACCTTGCCCTCCGAGAATCGGGCGAGCGCAGAGTCGCGCTGCTGCTGCGTGCGATCCGCGTGCATGACCGCCACATTCAGGCCCAGGCGGTCCAGAATCGTGCGAACGAGGTCCGCGCGTGCCTTCGTCTTGGTGAACACCAAGACGCGGTCCGCGCCGCGCGACTCGATGAGCGCGGCAAGGAGCTCGGGTTTTTGTGACTGCTCTACGGGCATGATCGCCTGCTCGATGCCTTCGGCGGTGGTGCCCTTGCGCGCGATCTCGATGAACGCCGGCTCGTGGAGCATACGGCCCACGATCTGGGTTATCTCCGGCGAGATGGTCGCCGAGAACAGCAGGTTCTGTCGCTTGGCCGGCAGGAAGCTCAGGATGCGTCTCACGCTCGGCCAGAAGCCCATGTCGAGCATGCGGTCGGCTTCATCCAGCACGAGGATCTCGACCTTGGAAAGATCGACGTCTCCGCGATCGACCAGGTCGATGAGGCGCCCGGGTGTGGCAACCAACACGTCGGCGCCGTCTTTGACCCGCTTGAGCTGCGGGCCGTAGCCCACACCGCCGACGATGGCGGCGATGCGCTGCCCCGTGTGCTCGGATACCGCCGCCGCGACGCCATCGATCTGCGCCGCGAGTTCGCGGGTGGGAGTCACGACGAGCGCGAGGGGTGCGCCCCGCCCGACGCCGATGCACTGGAGCAGCGGCAGGGTGAAGGCGGCCGTCTTGCCGGTGCCGGTTTGCGCCGCGCCAACGACGTCCCGGCCCGCTAGGACCAGGGGGATGGCTTGTTCTTGAATTGGGGTTGGCTCTACGTAGCCGAGCGCGGCCACCGCCGCGAGTATCTCGTCTGATAGACCGAGTTCTTCAAACGTCATAGCGCAAGTATACGCTCCTCGCGCCCGAGGTGCTCAGCGAGTCCGTGGGCGGGTACGATGAACTCGTGTCCTACGACTTGATCCTCCTCGCCATAGCCGTGTACGCGGTTGCAGTCATCGTGACCCTCATCTACGAGGAGCGCGATCCTTCGACGACGCTCGCCTGGATCCTCGTGCTGCTGCTCGTGCCGGTACTCGGCGTGGGACTCTATCTGCTGTTCGGTCGTGACCTTCGGCGCTCCGGAGCCCGCGACCGACGTCGCCAAGAGGCCACGGCTCTTGCGGCCGAGGCGCTGAGGGAAGTGCGTGGGTGCTATCGGTTCGCGGACACTGAGACGGCGGCGGACCCGCTCTTCGCGGGCGTCTCCCGGGCGATCGAGCGCTTCAACGGTACGACGGCGTTGCCCTGCGTGGATCTGCAGATCTTCTCGACGGGTGACGAGAAGTTCGCGCGGCTGCTCGAGGACATCGAGGGTGCGAAACGCTTCGTCCATCTGCAGTACTTCATCTGGGAGTCGGATGACCTGACCCAGCAGGTGTGCGACCTCCTCGCTCGCAAGGTCCATGAGGGTGTTGAAGTGCGGGTGCTGTACGACTGGATCGGCTCGGCGCCCTATGGCAAGAAGCAGCTGAAGGCCTTGCGTGCAGCGGGCGCACAGGTGCGGCCCGATCGAGCCGATTGGCGCAAGCTCAACTTCCGTAACCACCGCAAGACGGTGGTCATCGACGGGCGCATCGCCTACACGGGCGGCATGAACATGGGTCGCGAGTACGCCGATGGCGGGCGTCGTTTCGACGTGTGGCGTGACACGCATGTGCGCTTCGAGGGCCCGCTCGTGCATGACGTGCACGCGCTGTACTGCTCAAGGTGGTATCGGGTGACCGGCGAGAGCTTGTTCGACGCGGAGCGGTTCCCTGAGCCCGAGCCACTTCCTGAGAGCGGTTGGGTTTGGGCGCAACTCGCCTTTTCGGGACCTGAATCCCAGTGGCAGGCGCTCAGACACGTACTGCTGTTCGCCATCTCTCATGCGAACGCGTCGGTGCGGGTACAGTCGCCGTACTACGTGCCGGATCAGACGATCGCCGATGCCCTCGCGGCTTCGGCATTCGCGGGCATCGACGTGAAGCTCATGATGGCGGGCGTGCACGACAAGCGACTGCCGTGGTGGGCGGCGTTCAGCTACCTCGACGAACTCGTGGCCGCCGGTGCGACGGTGCTTCAGTACGAGGCCGGCTTCCTGCACGCCAAGGCGGTCACCGTCGACGGAAGACTCGCGTCCATCGGCACGACGAACTTCGACTATCGCAGCTTCGCACTGCACGATGAGCTGCAGTTGTTCTTCTACGACGCGGCGATCGCTCGTAGACAGGAGGCGCTGTTTGATGCGGATTCGCTGTGCTGCAGGGAGCTCACGGGCGAGGTGCTCGCCCGGATAGGGCCGCTTGCACGGTTCCGCAACGCGGTCGCGCGGCTGTTCTCGCGAGCGCTGTGAGGCGGGCTGTCTTGGGGGGCGTCGCTGCCCGGTCAGACCGCCACGACTAGTCGAGCAGGTCGTGCAGGGCGACATCAAGCGCAGGAAACGCGAACTGGAAGCCGGCTTTGACCAGTCTGGACGCGGATGCTCGCTGGCTCATGAGCGTGTAAGGAGCGACTTCGCCCAAGACGACACGCAGCGCGACGCCGGGAACCGGAAGCCACGACGGTCGTCCGACGACGTGTCCCAGCGCGGCGGTGAGCTCCTTCATGCGCACGGCGTTCGGGGCGCAGGCGTTCACTGGGCCGCTCAACGTCGGCGACTCGATGGCGTGCCGGTACACAGCTGCGATATCCCTCTGGTGAATCCACGGCGTCCACTGTTTGCCGGAGCCGACCGGACCCCCGACGAACAGGCGCATCGGCAGCAGGAGCTTCGGCAGTAGACCTTCGGCTCCCAGCACCAGGCCGGTGCGCACGATGACGACTCTGCAGCCGCTCGCCTCAGCGGGGCATGCCGCGTTCTCCCAGTCGACGGCCAGGTCGGCGAGCCAATCCCCGCCGATACGGGACTCCTCGGTCAGAACCTCTTCGCCACCGTCACCGTAGACACCGATGCCCGATGCGTTCACCAGAACGGTTGGTCCCCGGTCCCGAGCGCGGGCGGCGGCAATCGCACCGACAAGCGCCTGCGTGGTGTCGATGCGGCTTGACCGGAGTTGTGCCTTCACGCGAGGGCTCCATCGGCTGGCGATGGGGTACCCGGACAGGTTGACGATCGCGTCAGCATCCGCCACCTCGCGCTGCCAGGCACCGTCGGCACCGGGCCTGAAAGCGACCTCCGAGACACCGGACGGCAGCAGGCGACGGCCAGGCGAGTGAGAGAGCCACGCGACATCGGCGCCCGACTCCAGAAGCTGATCGGTGAGCAACCGCCCGATGAAGCCGTTTCCGCCGGCGATCGCCACGCGCACGGGACTCACTCGCTGTCCGCGGTGGATTGCGCTGTTTCGACCACGGGGGTGAAGCGTGCGAGGTCGCGTCCTTCACGGGCCTCGACCCATCGACCCTGAACGCCATGGGCGTGGGCTGCCACCTCCGCGTGCAGCATCGCGATGCCGCAGTCCAACTCCTTGCGCACCACCGGAATCTGCCGGTTCGAGTCCATCGACAGGACAAGCGATCCATCCTCGAGGCGGAACCGCCACGGCTGGCGATTCATCGCCGACGGTGCGACCCGTGCAGCTTCGATCGCGCCGAGCGCCCACTGCGGCCATTCGAGGCTGGCGTCCTTGGCGATGGTGCGGAGTGGCTTGCGCTGTTTAGAGCGGGCCAGGGCGCTCATGGTGCGCTCGGTGGACGACCGCTTCACGGCGGTATGCCCGACGGGCGAGACTGCGGCGATGCGTTCTTCGGGCGCGAGCTCGACCAGTTGTGACGCGGCCCCCCGGTCAAAGAAGCCGGCGACCCAGCAGGTATCGAGTCCCTGAGCAGTGGCCTCCAACACGACGGCTTCGCCGGTGTAGCCGAGGTGCAGGGCCGACGCCGGCGAGCTTTCGTTCGCGATGAACGCCAGCACGTGAGGAGCCCCGACCACCTTGCCGTACGAGCCGACGGCACCGGTGAAGATGTCGACCGACGGCGTGCGCACGAGAACCGCCCGTGCGTCGGGGTACGGGCGGAACCCCTGGCACACACGGTCGAGCGCGGCAAGGGCCTCGTCTGAAGCCGACTCCTCGTCGTAGCGACGTCGCGAGTGACGGTTCAGTAGCGCTTGAGACCACGCTATGCTCCGTTCCGACAGCATGGAGTATGCTCTCTCGCGACCGCTCGAGCCCTCGTCCCGGAGACCCATGGATATCATCTCGTTCTTCACTGACCTCTTCTTCAATCTCGACGCCGTCCTTGCTCAGTGGGCGGCGGTGTACGGTATCTGGATCTACGCGATTCTGTTCGTCATCGTCTTTATGGAGACCGGTGTCGTCATCATGCCGTTTCTGCCCGGCGATTCGCTGCTATTTGCCGGAGGGGCGATTGCCGCTGTCGGGGGGCTCAACGTCTGGGTGATCGTCGGGGTCCTCTTCGTGGCGGCCGTGCTGGGTGATGCGGTGAACTACTCTATCGGGCGTAAGTGGGGCCGGGCGATTCTCAACTCGGGCAAGTTCTCTCGGGTGATCACGCCCGAGCACGTCGCGGAGACCGAAACGTTCTTCTGCCGTCATGGCGGCAAGACCATCTCGCTCGCCCGCTTCTTTCCCTTCATCCGGACCTTCGCCCCGTTCATCGCGGGTATCGGCCACATGGACTACGGTCGCTTCGCACTGTACAACGTCACAGGCGCCGTCGCTTGGATCGTGCTGTTTGTGGGAGCGGGGTACTTCTTTGGCAACATCCCTGCCGTTGCGGAGAACCTTGAGTACCTCGTCATCGGGATCATCCTTGTCAGCGTCTCGCCGGGCATCGTTCACGCCATCCAGCGCCGCTTGGGGCGCAAGCTCACACCTGCGACTGAGAACTGCGCCAAGTGACACCGACACGGGCCACCGGCCGAGGTGATCGGGGCTTCCGGGTAGCCCGGTGGGCACTGGTGCTCACGGTTCTCGCGACGAGCACGGTGATCGGTCTGCTCCATCAGAAGGCTCGGCACCTTGGGGTCGTCGGCGTTGATGCGCTGTGCCCGTTCGGCGGAATCGAGTCGCTGTGGGCGCTGCTGTCGGCGGGAGTATTCATCAAGCGCATCGCGTGGGGAAGCGTCGTGCTCCTTGGCGGCGCTGTGGCGCTCAACCTGGCGGTTGGTCGCGCCTTCTGCGGACAGTTCTGTCCGCTGGGCACGCTTCAAGAGATCTTCGGGTCGTTGCGAGGGCGCATCGGCGTGCGGCGGCGAGAGGTCCCAGCGGGTCTCGACATCCCGGCCCGGATGCTCAAGTACGCGGTGTTCGGGATCTTCACCTGGCTGTCCTGGCTCTTCGGCACGCTGGTGATTCGGCCGTATGACCCCTGGGCCGCCTACCACCACCTGACATCCCCGGAGCTCTTCACCGAGTTCGGCATCGGGGCGGCGGTTCTCGGCGTATCGCTCGCCGGTTCGTTCGTCTACGACCGCTTCTTCTGCAAGTACCTGTGCCCGATGGGCGCGTTCCTCGCACTGTTCAGTCGCCTGAGCTGGTTTCGCGTCACCCGGGTCTCGGGGGCCTGCGTTGACTGCGGAGCGTGCGACAAGGTGTGTCCGGTGAACATCGAGGTCTCGGGTGTCGAGTCGGTGGTGAGCGATAGCGAATGTATCGCGTGCGCGCTCTGCGTCGACGCGTGCCCGAAGGCAGAAGCGCTCGAGATTCGTGGCCGGCGCGGCGGGGCGCTCTCACCGCTGGCGCTGGTGGGCTTGACGGCCGCGGTGATGCTGGGAATCGTCGCGGTGACCACGGCGCTCGGGCTGATGGGATTCACCACGAAGTAGGGTCGTGAAGTAGGGCGCCAATGAGCATGTCGCTCGGCGGCGCGCACGGTATACTGTGCGTCCGCGAGGAGCGCGTCGCGCGGGCTCGGACGGCGACATGTCCCGAACCTGGTCAGGGCCGGAAGGCAGCAGCCATAAGGGGCCTCTGGCGAGCGTCCGGGTCCGCAGGGCGCGCTTCTGTGATTCACGCGAGGTCCCGTCAGAGTGCGGCGGTATACTCGCAAGGTAGATCAGCATGTTCAAGACGCAAGGGGCAACGAGGCCGATGGCGCACCAGTCGCTCTATCGCAAGTACCGTCCGGCCACGTTTGACGAGGTGGTCGGGCAGCAGCCCATAGAGCGCACACTGCGCAATGCGGTCGCCGAGGGCAAGGTCGCCCACGCGTACCTGTTCACCGGGCCGCGCGGAACGGGCAAGACGACCACGGCGCGGCTTCTTGCCAAGGCCCTTCTGTGCGAGCGAGCGCCCGCCGCGGAGCCCGACGGCACCTGCGAGGAGTGTCGCGCGGTCGCCGAAGGCAACCACCCGGATGTCTTCGAGCTTGACGCTGCATCGCATACCCAGGTCGATATCGTGCGCGATCAGATCATCAATCGCGTGCAGTACGCGCCCACCCGCGGCGCGTACAAGATCTACATCATCGACGAGGTGCACATGCTGTCGCCGTCGTCGTTCAACGCGCTGCTCAAGACGCTCGAGGAGCCGCCGTCCCACGTCGTGTTCGTCATGTGCACGACCCATCCGCACAAGGTCCCGGACACGATTCACTCGCGCTGCCAACGCTTCGACTTCCATCGCATCAGCGTCGAAGACGTCGCAGATCACCTGCGGTTCATCGCCGAATCCGAGGGGTTCAAGGTCGACCGGGGCGCCTTCACCCTCATAGCGCGTCATGCCGATGGCGGCATGCGCGACGCAATCACGGCCCTCGAACAACTGGCGGCCTACACGGGTGGCGAGATCACCGTCGACGATGTCGAGGGGATGCTGTGCGAGGTCGATTCTTCGCAGCTGTTCACGCTCGCCGGCCTGATGGCGCGTCAGGATGTCGCCGGTTGCTTCGTCTGGGTCGCCGACATCGTCGAGACCGGTGCCGATGTGGCCGAGCTCGTGCGGGAGCTCACCGGCCACGTCCGTGACCTGTACGTCGCTACGGTGATCGGTGACGTGAGCGGTATCGTCGACCGCCCGGCTGATGAGATGGCTCTCCTCATCGCACAGGCCGCTGAGTTCGGCGGCCCCTCGCGGATCGAGCACGTGCTCGACGTGCTGGTGGACCTTGCGGCGGAGCTGCGCTGGTCGAGCGATCCGCGCCTCTCCCTCGAGATCGCGCTTACGCGCATGGCGCGCCCGCAGGGCGAGACGACCCTTCCGGCGCTCGCCGCCCGAGTGGAGACCGTCGAGCGCGCGTTGCGCTCCGGGGCGGGGCCCCTGCCCGCCGCGGTGCCCGCGGTGTCCGTGGGGGCCTCCGAGTCCACGGTGGACGCGGCATCGGAGAAGATGCCCGCGTCCGAACCGGCGCCGGAACCGGTCGCCGTGAAGGCCGCCGAGCAGGTCGCACCATCGGTCGCCCCGGCAGCCGAATCGGCCGGAGCCGATGCCGTCGTGGCGTCGCCCGGTGAGGCTGCCGTGCACCCGGTAGGCGAGGCCGGCACCATCGACAGGGCCTCTGCCAAGCGCGCTTGGAAGGCGACGCTCGTCGAGGTCAAGAAGCTGCGACCCGCTCGTGCTCACACGTTCGCGATGGTCGAGATCGATGTCGATGCGGACGAACGGACGCTCGTGCTCGAGTTCCCCAAGGACCAGCAGTTCTCGCTGCAGTTGGCTGAAGAGCCTGAGACGCGCATCCTGCTGAGAGACGCTCTTGCGGTGGTCTTCGGCGTGGCGCCGCCCTTCCGCTACCAGCTGGGACGTGGACCAGTACGTCCGGTCTTGGAGCCGGAAGCGCCGCCGCGCGTGGCTGAGGCAACGCCTGAGGCCGAGCCGGCCGTGACAACAGCCGAGCCTGTTGCGGCCGCTGTCGAGCCTGCGGTAGCGGCACCGCAGGATGCCGTCGCGGCCGAGAGCGCCGAGCCGGCGTCCTCCGATGGTTCTGCGGAGCCGGCATCAGACTTGGAGCATGTTCTGTTCAATCAGCTTGGGGCGCAGATGGTGAGCGAGCACCCGGCAAACGAACGAAAGGAAGACTAGTGAACTTCGGAAAGATGATGAAGCAGGTACAGCAGGCTCAGGCCAAGATGGCCGTCGTGCAGGAGGAGCTCAAGGAAGAGCGGGTCGAGGCGTCGGCGGGCGGCGGTATGGTTCGCGTTGTCATGACCGGCGATCTGAGGATCGAGTCGGTGCACATCAATCCGGAGGCCGTCGACCCCGATGACGTCGAGCTGCTGCAGGACATGGTTGCTGCCGCGGCCAACGAGGCACTGCGTTCGGCGCAGGAGCTGGCAAACACCAAGATGGCCGCGATCACCGGGGGCATGAACGTCCCGGGGCTCATGTAGCGTGCGCTATCCGACTCCCATCCAGCGCCTGCTGGAGGAACTCGAGAGGCTTCCCGGCGTGGGGCCGAAGAGCGCTCAGCGCATCGCGTACTGGCTGCTGACCGTGGAGACGAGCGATGCCGACCGACTCGCCTCCGCTATCAGCGAGGTGAAGCGAAGCATCCACTTCTGCCCGCGCTGCTTCAACTTCGCCGAGGACGAGCTGTGCGGCGTGTGTTCCGATCCTCAGCGGGATGAGTCGATGATCTGCGTCGTCGAAGAGCCGCGCGACCTCGCAGCGGTCGAGCGCACGCACGAGTACCGCGGTCTCTACCATGTGCTCCACGGCGCCGTGTCCCCCATCGACGGAATCGGACCTGACCAGTTGCGGATGCGAGAGCTCATCGAGCGCCTCGGCTCCGCCGATGTGACCGAGATCGTCGTTGCCACGAACCCCAACGTCGAGGGAGAGACGACCGCCCTGTATCTGGCGCGGCTCATCAAGCCTCTCGGCATACGTGTGACGCGGATAGCCAGTGGACTTCCCGTCGGAGGCGACATCGAGTTCGCCGACGAGGTGACGCTGGGCCGCGCGCTGGAAGCCCGTCGCGAGATGTAGCGGTCCGCAGACTGCGCTCGCTGGCGCCCTCGGACCCGGCCCTGCGTGATTCCAGTTTCTGTCTACCGTTCACCGATGCCATCGCACCGCTGACCGCCTTGATGACGCCGTACGCCGCCGTGTGCCCATGCCGCCCCTATCCTGTACTGACCTCGTCGCGACCCCGTGACGGGGTCGACGATTCAAGTGAAGGAAGGGGGCGCCATGCCGAAGCTGACTGAGATCCGTTGGCACGCGCGCGCCGGCCAGGGAGCCGTCACGGCTGCCAAGGTCGTCGCCGAGACCGCGTTGTCGGCGAATCTGTACATGCAGGCGATGCCCGAGTACGGTCCGGAGCGCATGGGTGCGCCGATCAAGGCGTTCACCCGAATCTGCGACGAGCCCATCGAGATTCACAACAATATCGAGTTTCCCGACATCGTCATCGTCTTGGACGAGACACTCCTCGATGTGGTCGACGTGACCGAGGGGTTGAAGCAGGACGGCGCACTCATCATCAACACGTGCTCGCCTGCTGCTGCGGTCAAGAAGGCCCTCGGAATGCCTGACACCCAGAAGGTTGCGTGCGTGGACGCGAGCGGTATCGCCCTCGACACCATCAAGCGTGACATCCCCAATACGCCCATCGTCGGCGCGATGATCGCGGTGACGGGTGCGGTCGACCTCGACTCGTTCAAGGGGCTGCTCGCCACCAACCTCGGCAAGAAGTTCGGCCAGGAGATGATCGACGCGAACTTCGCGGCGGTCGACCGTGCACATGAGGAGGTGACCGTGGCATGAAGTGGGATATCTCACGCGTCAATGAGTGGAAGTCCGAGGAGTTCCCTCCCGGGGCCGTCATTCCTGAGGGCGGTAACTCGCACGACTACAACGTGGGCGGGTGGCGCTCGGAGCGCCCGGTACGCGACGACAAGGCCTGCACGCAGTGCCTGCTGTGTTGGATCTTCTGCCCGGACACCGCGGTCGTACTGGACGGCGAGAAGGTCGTCGACTTCGATCTTGAGCACTGCAAGGGTTGCGGGATCTGCGCCAACGAGTGCCCCACGAACCCGAAGTTCGGCAGAAAGGCCATTGAGATGATTCCTGAGGGCTGCGAACTGCCGGGGGTGAAGTAGAGATGGCTGAGCAGACTACCGTTGCTACCACGGGAAACGTTCTCGTGGCCGAGGCTATGCGTCAGTGCAAGCCAGACGTCATGGCCGCCTACCCCATCACTCCGCAGACGACCATCGTCGAGGAGTTCGCCAAGTTCGCAGCCAATGGCAAGACCCACGCCGAGTACGTCACCGTCGAGTCCGAGCACTCCGCGATGAGCGCGTGCGTGGGCGCTTCGGCCGCCGGCGCTCGCGTCATGACCGCCACCTGCTCCCAGGGCCTCGCCCTGATGTGGGAGGAGCTCTACATCGCTTCCGGCCTGCGGCTACCGATCGTTATGGCCAACGCGAACCGTGCGCTGGCCGCCCCGATCAACATCCACTGCGACCACTCGGATGCGATGGGTGCCCGTGACGCTGGTTGGGTCATGCTCTTCGCCGAGACCGCGCAGGAGGCTTACGACAATACGATCATGAGCGTGCGCATAGCCGAGCATGCGGACGTCATGCTTCCGGTTATGACGTGCCTCGACGGCTTCATCACGACCCATTCGATCGATCGCGCCGAGATGCTGGATGACGCGAGCGTCACTGAGTTCGTCGGCGAGTACACCCCGCGCTACGCGCTGCTCGACACCGACAAGCCTGTCAGCCACGGCAACTTCTCGGGGTTGGGGGGTGCCTACTTCGAGTTCAAGAAGCAGCAGCGCACCGCGATGGATGCGGCACTCTCCGTCGTGAAGAGCGTGGGCGCTGAGTTCTCGGCCTTGGCGGGCCGTCCCTTCGACGTCGTCGAGGGTTGGGGCATGGATGACGCTGACGTCGCGATCGTCGTCATCGGCTCCACGGCAGGCAACGCCCGACATGTGGCGCGCGACCTGCGCGCGAAGGGCGTCAAAGCAGGGGTCCTCAAGATCCGCTGCTTCCGACCGTTCCCGTCGGCGGAGATTCGCGAAGCGCTCAAGGGCGTGAAGGCGGTTGCGGTTCTGGATCGCTCGGAGAGCTTCGGCGCGGAGGGCGGGCCGGTCTTCCTCGAGGTCAAGAGCGCGCTCTACGACCTCGATGCCCGTGTGCCGCTTGTCAACTACATCTACGGTCTCGGGGGCGCCGATGTGCGTCTCGAACTCATTGAGAGCGTTTACGCCGACCTGTCCGACATCGTCTCAGGTACCGCGGCACCGTCCGCCATGCAGTACCTGGGCACCCGATAGGAGGGAGGCGAGATGGCAACACTGAAGGAACTCACCGCCAATCCCGATCGCCTCGCTGGAGGCCACCGCCTCTGCGGAGGCTGTGGCGCCTCGATCGCTGTACGTCAGATCATGCTCGCGGCCGGCGATGTGCCGATGGTCGCAGGCTGTGCCACGGGGTGCCTCGAGGTCTCGACCACGATCTACCCCTACTCGTCGTGGCGGGTGCCGTTCATCCACAATGCGTTCGAGAACTCCGCCGCGACCATCTCGGGCGTCGAAGCTGCCTTCAAGGGCCTGCAACGCGCAGGGAAGATCCCCGCGGACAAGAAGATGAAGTTCATCGCCTTCGGCGGCGACGGCGGGACCTACGACATCGGGCTGCAGTCACTTTCGGGTGCTATGGAGCGCGGGCACGACATGGTGTACGTGTGCTACGACAACGGTGCCTACATGAACACCGGCATCCAGCGCTCCAGCGCTACCCCGCTCGGAGCATGGGCGACGACGGCTGAGGTGGGCAAGGCACAGCAGGGCAAGATCCAGCGTCGCAAGGATCTCACCTCGATCATCGCCGACCATGGTATCCCCTACGCCGCACAGGCTTCGGTCAGCCATTGGAAGGATCTCACGGCGAAGGCCGAGAAGGCGTTCGCGTGCGATGGTGCTGCGTTCATCAATGTGCTTTCGCCGTGTCCGCGCGGATGGCGTACTGCGTCCGGCAAGTCGATCGAACTCGCGAGGGCCGGCGTGCAGACGGGTTTCTGGCCGCTCTTCGAGGTCGAGGACGGCGTGTGGCGACAGACGGTCAAGACACCGACCCTGAAGCCGATTGAGGAGTTCTTGAAGCCGCAGGGCCGCTTCAAGCACCTGTTCGCACCCGGTAATGAGGCGCTGCTCGCTGCAGTCCAGCAGGGAGTGGACGAGTACTATGCGTACATCCAGAAGCGCTGTGCCTGCGAGGGCTGAGTGAATCGTCCGGCCTGAGTGAGATCGTTCATCGGAGTGAACATCGACGGACCCCGGGGCGGCCCGGGGTCCGTTTGTGCGCTATTGTTATGCTGGCAGTGTCGATTAGGCACCACTCGTGCTGCTGCGCAGGCCTAGCACATCAACTACACGACGTATCACTGTCCATTCGGAAGAAGGGGCTATCCGCAGCCATTCAAGCTGCGGGCGGATCGATGAAGCGACGCTCACTGTTCGGTGCGCACCTCTACAATCAGATCGTCTATCCGCTGCTTGCGGCTTCCGTGATCGTCGGAATCGTCGCCACGGTCGTAGCGGTCTACTTCCTCGAGGACCTGACCGACCGATGGGTGAGCGAGGTTGTGACCGCCGGAGTGGAGAGCTTCGCGGAGGGGTACCACAATCACGCCGAGCAGTTGATGCGCGAGACACGACTCGCCGCCGACGACAGGGACCTCGCTTGTGCGGCAGCCGCTGGCGACACTACCGTGACCGCCGGACTTCTGGCCGATCAGGCTGCCGTGCTGGGCGTCGACGGCATCGTGTTGATGGACGCGACCGGGACGCCGGTTGCTTCGACCGGTCGTCTCGGATTGGGCCCCTCTCCCGACGCCAGAGCCACGATCAAGAGCGCGGGTGGGAGCTCACGGAGCCGAGTCGCCGTGTGGGATGTCGGTCAGGAGCACGCGATCGCCGCGCTCCAGCCTGTCAAAGTGAAGGGTCGCATCCACACCCTCGCGGTGATCGAAGCCGTCGATGACCGCTTTATGCGCAGATTGGGAATCACGGACGGGACTGCGTACGGCGTCTACTCGGCGGGCGGCCACAATCTGTCCGCTGCGGTCGGCAACGGCTATGACAAGGTCACGAGCGCCCGCATCCTGGCCGCCATGAGGCGGCCAGCGCCGGAGGTCTTGGGCCTGATCGACGAAACCACGCCCTACGAATCGGCCGAAGGCTCGATTCGCATCGATGGCGAAAGCTATGGAATCGCCGCCACCCAGGTGAACCTTCCGGGCGTCGTGGAAGCTGGCTCCCAGTTCTACGTGGTTGGGTTGCGAGACCGGGGGCTATCCGACGAGACAGGACGAACCACCCGAAACCTGATTGCGATGTGGTCGGTTGTAGCGGTTGCGGCGCTCGTGGGCCTTGGAGGATGGATCGCGCGCCGCGTCGCGGATCCGCTCGTCGAGCTCTCGGATGGTGCGCGGCGCATCGCCGATGGCGACTTCTCCACCAAGGTCGATGTCGCGGGGACCAATGAAGTGGCCGAGCTGGCTGGCAGCTTCAACGACATGACGGACTCGCTCAGGGAACGCTCAGAGTCCCTGACCAAGAAGGTACTTGAGCTGGCAACCCTCTACGAGATGTCTCGAGCGCTTGGCTCCACGCTCGAGATGGACGAGCTTCTCGGTTCGGTGCTGGAGTCGGCGCTCCGAATCTTCGATCTGGATCTTGGATACGTCACACTGCGCGACAAGGAGACGAACCTGTTGTCGGTGAGGGCGGTTCGCGGTGCGGAGGCTGCTGCAGACGGCGCGCTGCGCTCATCGATGTCAGAGTGGGTTGTTCGTGAGGGCCGACCGCTCATCTTCAATCCTGATTCTGGGGACGAAGGTCAGGTAGACGCGGTAACCGGGGCCAAGGCGGCGCTCTGCGTGCCGCTCGTCTCAGCTGAGGGCACGATCGGTTCAGCGGCAATCGGATCGAGCCGCGCGGACTACCGGTTCTCGAGCGATGACGTTCGCCTTCTGTCCACCATCGCGAATCACGTGACCATCGCCATTGGGAATATCGAGCTGTTTTCGAGCCTTCAAGAGGCCTACCTGGCCACGGTGCGTTCACTGGCGGCCGCAGTCGACGCGAAGGACACCTACACGCGGGACCACTCTGACCGCGTCGCGACCTACGCCACGCACATCGCCGAGCATATGGGTCTGAGCCACGATCAGCGCATCGCTTTGGAGATGGCGGCCTACCTCCACGACATCGGCAAGATCGGTGTGCGCGAGGAGATACTGCTCAAGCCCGGACTGCTGGACGACGACGAGATGTGTGAGATGCGCCATCATCCGCTTATCGGCGCGAACATTCTCAAGCCGGTCGCGTTCCCCTGGGCGATCACGCCCGTGGTTCGACACCACCACGAAGCCTTCGACGGCACCGGCTACCCGGCCGGACTTCGGGGCGAGGAGATCCCGCTTCTTGCGCGTATCCTCACCGTAGCCGACAGCTTCGAGGCGATGACCGCTGACCGTCCGTACCGTGCGGGCCGATCCGTCCCCGCGGCGACCGAGGAGCTACGACGTTGCTCGGGCAGCCAGTTCGATCCCAGGATCGTGCTCGCGTTCGAACAGGTCCTCCAGGAAATCGAAGGAACCGAGGACGCACCGCCGATCGCGTCTGACGAGGAGATCGCTCCTGAGGAGGCTCGGGCTATCTTCGCTGCCCTTCTCGACGGAGTGCTGGTCAGTTTCAGGCGGCTGGGAGGTCCGCGGCTGGCGTCCAACGTCGAGCGCGAGGCCGACGCCTACTTCGAATCGGCCGGGATGCCGTTCAGAGTGCTCCGGGGGCGGGTCTCGTTCACCGTCAGTGAAGTCGGCTCACTTGACGAGGAGCTTCCGGTGATGCGCTTGGCGCTGAAGCACACGAATGCGGCGATGAGTCGGGTTTCGGGCAGCACGCTGGTCGAGCATTTCTATGAGGAGGCCTTCGACGGCTTGTCGGTTCGCATGAGGCACTTGGCGGAGGCGCTCAGGCTCCTCGATGACGCCTGATAGAACCGCCGCAGACGTGCTGGCGCCACGAACAGAGACACACTAGACTGGGGAGAAACCTTAACGTCAGGTTCTGCGTTGCTGAAGCTGGCGTTGATCGCGTCTTTCCAGGGGGCGGGTCTTGGCTCTTGTAGTCACGAAATTTGGGGGCACCTCCGTCGGTACGACCGAGCGCATCCGCGCGGTCGCCCAGCGCTTGATCGCGCGCAGGCGGAGCGGGGACAGTGTCGTCGCTGTCGTCTCCGCGATGGGGCAGGTGACTGACGAACTGGTCGCGCTCGCATCTGAGGTGTGCTCGGAGCCGCCGGAGCGCGAGATGGACATGCTGCTGTCCACCGGCGAGCAGGTCTCGATCGCGCTGCTGGCTATGGCGATTCATGCCGGCGGCGAGAACGCCATCTCGTTCACGGGCTCGCAGGTTGGCATCGTCACTGATGCCGTGCACAGCAAGGCCAAGATCACCGAGGTGCGCGCTGACAGGGTCAGACAGGCTCTGGACGAGGGCTACATCGTCATCGTCGCGGGATTCCAAGGCACGACGGCGGATGGGCAGATCACCACGCTTGGGCGCGGCGGATCGGACACGACGGCCGTTGCGGTGGCTGCTGGAGTGGGCGCTGACGTCTGCGAGATATATACCGATGTCGACGGGGTGTTCACGGCGGATCCCCGCATCGTGCCGTCTGCGCGCAAGATAGATGTCATCAGCTACGAGGAGATGCTCGAGATGGCCGCGAGCGGAGCAGGCGTCCTGCAGATGCGCTCGGTCGAGTTCGGCCGCAACCACGGCGTGGTCATCCACTGCCGATCCAGCTTCACCGATGAACCCGGCACCATCGTCAAGGAGGCTGACGAGACCATGGAACAAGCGATCATCTCGGGTGTCACGCACGACACCTCGGAGGCCAAGCTGACGATTCGCGATGTCCCGGACCATCCCGGTGTGGCCGCGAGCGTGTTCGGCAAGCTCGCAGAGGCCAACGTCAATGTCGACATGATCATCCAGAACGTATCCGAGGACGGCACAACCGACATCTCCTTCACCGCTCCGAAAGACGATCTGGCCAAAGCGAAGCGCGCTCTGGCGGAGCTTGTCGCAGAGCTCGGGGCTCGCACGTGGCTCGTTGATGAGGGAATCGCGAAGGTCTCGCTCGTGGGTGCGGGTATGCGGACGCACCCAGGCATCTCAGCCAAGATGTTCGCAACGCTCGCCGATGCCGGAGTGAACATCGACCTCATCTCGACCTCTCCGATACGCATCAGCTGCGTGATCGGGGCGGATCAGGTCGCGACCGCCGTGAACGCGTTGCACACGGCCTTTGGGCTTGCTCAAGACGAGATCACCGCCGAGGTCTCTGTGGCGTGCGGGGGGGAACGAGCGACATGACGTGGACAAAGCCGATGCCACCCTCGCCGGTGGTGGCTGTGGCCGGCGTGACAGGCGCTGTGGGCCGCGAGATGCTCAAGGTGCTTGACCAGCGCGCATTCCCGTCGTCGCGGGTCGTGGCCCTTGCCTCGGCGCGCTCAGCGGGCAAGAAGATTCCGTTTCGCGGCGGCGAACTCATCGTCGAAGAGCTGACGCCCTCGAGTTTCGAGGGCGTCGACATCGCGCTTTTCAGTGCCGGAGCATCGGTGAGCAAGGAGTTTCGTGCGGCCGTCATCGGTGCCGGTGCAGTGATGATCGACAACTCGTCGGCGTTTCGGATGGACGACGACGTCCCGCTCGTGGTGCCCGAGGTGAATCCCGGCGACGTAGGGGGGCACAGGGGAGTCATCGCCAATCCCAACTGCTCCACCATCCAGATGGTGGTGGCGCTCAAGCCGCTTCACGACATCGCTGTGATCAAGCGCGTCGTGGTGGCGACGTATCAGGCGGCCTCGGGCGCTGGTCAGGCCGCCATGGATGAGCTCTACAGCCAAAGCGGGGACTTCCTGCGCGGCCAGGAGATTCACGTTCGCGAGTTCGCGCACCGTATCGCTTTCAACTGCATCCCTCAGATCGATGTGTTCCTCGATGACGGGTCCACCAAGGAAGAGTGGAAGATGGTCGCCGAGACCAAGAAGATCATGGGTGCACCTGAGATCGAGGTGAGCGCCACCTGCGTGCGTGTGCCGGTGCTCCGGTGCCATTCGGAAGCCGTTAACGTCGAGTTCTCCTCGGCCATTTCACTAGAGCAAGCCCGCGCGGCACTGTCGGCGGCACCGGGAATCACGGTGCTGGATGACCCCGCCGCCAAGGAGTATCCGATGCCGGCGATGCTCGAAGGTACTGACGACACCTATGTCGGTCGACTGAGGGTCGATTCGACTGTTGAGCACGGCCTGAGCATGTGGGTGGTCGCTGACCAGCTCAGGAAGGGGGCTGCGCTCAATGCGGTGCAGATCGCGGAGACGCTTCTGAGCTCCTAAGAGCAGGCATGGACAAGGGCAGGAGGCACAGATGGACGAGACCGGATCAAAAGTGCTCGTGGTTGAAGATGATGCGACCATCGCGCGTTTCGTAGAGCTCGAACTGCTGCACGCCGGGTTTCAGGTGATGAAGGTGGGAGAGGGGAACGCAGCGATTCTGGCGGTCGAGGAGTTCGAGCCCGACGTCATCGTGCTTGACCTGATGCTGCCGGGAATCGATGGGCTTCAGATCGCTCGAACTCTGAGGGCTGATGGCGTCGCGACCCCGATACTCATGCTGACCGCACGCTCAGAGACCCAAGACGTCGTCACCGGCTTCGATGCCGGTGCTGATGATTACCTGCGCAAGCCCTTCGAGATTCCCGAGTTGCTCTCGAGGATTCGCGCTTTGCTCAAGCGCGTCGACTCGGACAAGTCCGGGCCCCAGTATCGCTCCGGCAACATCGAGATCGACCCGTCATCTCGGACGGTGCTCGTCGCGGGCGAAGTCGTGAAGTTCACGGCGAAAGAGTACGACCTGCTGGAGTTCTTCGTCACCAACGCGGGCAGGGTTATCAGCCGCGATGAGATTCTCGAGCGCGTGTGGGCAGGGCAGCACTCCACCGACAGCAACGTCATCGAGGTCTTCGTGTGTCACCTGCGCAACAAGATCGGCGATGTGGACAACCAGGTCATCCGGACCATCAGGGGCGTGGGCTACTTCTTCGCGAGGACGTAGATGCGACCCTGGTCACTCAGGGGCTGGCTTCTGTTCGTCTCGGTGTTGTTTGCCGTCCTCGTGGTCGGGGGCGTAGCTCTGACGACGTACGTGATCGTCTCGGATGGCATGCAGTCTGTCGCGGTTGAGACGACCGAGAACGTCGCATCGACTGCTAAGGCGATCGCTCAAGACATCGCCACTGCTGCCGAGACGGACCCGCAGGTGCTCATGTTGGACCCGGACCAGCGTGCGCTCGAGGTGCGCGCACTCATGTCCTCGCGCCTGCCGGAGCGCTTGGCCGCCGCCGGCCTTGCGGGTGCGCGATTCGCGCTGTTCACCGATGACGACAAGCTGCTGTGGGCTTCGACGCCAGAAGCGATCGAGCCCGCGGGCTCGATCGCTCGCGAAGCGGCTATTCTGAGCGGGCTGCCGCGGCGTTCCACAAGCGAACAGGGCGACTTCCTAAGTGGGCTGATCAACAGGGCCGGCCTTGGCGTCACGGTCGTACACGTGCCCATCGAGGTGTCTGATGATCGCGTGGGGGTGCTGGACGTCTCGTACGATCCCGTCATCGAAGAGCGGGTGATCGACCGGATCCGGCTGCCGATGATGGTGCTTGCCCTCTCGGCGATGTTGGTGATGGCGTTTCTCATGCAGACGTCGATGACATGGGTTCTCAATCTGGTCGACGAACTCCGCCGCGCTGCCGATTCGATCGATGCGGGAAGGCTCGATGAGCGGCTACCGGAGCTTGGGGACAATGAGATCGGCGCGCTTGCGCGCTCGATCAACCAGCTGATCGAGCGGCTCGGAAGACGCGCTGAGGCTCAATCGCGGTTCGTGGCCGACGCATCGCACGAGCTTGCCACGCCGGTCGCAGGTATCCGCGGCTACACGAGCATCCTTCGTGCCTGGGGTGCTGATGACCCCAAGGTGCAAGAGGAGTCCATCGATGCGATCGACCGCGAGTCTCGGCGGATGGCCCGACTGACCAGCGACCTGCTGAATCTGCTTCATGCCGACCAGGGTCTGCGTCTGAATACACAGAAGCTCGATCTGAACGCTGTTGCCAGAGACCGGATCGCTGCCACCGCCAGCCGGTTCCTCGATCGGGGTATCGAGTTCGAGGGACCCCTTGAAGAGTCGTTGCTCATGGTGGGCGACCCCGGTCGCATCGAGGACGTGCTGACTATCCTGCTCGACAACGCGGCCAAGTACACGTCTGCGGGCGGCCGCATCGCTCTTATGACCTCACGTCGTCGTGACATGGTGACCATTGTCGTGAGCGACACCGGCAAGGGAATCCCGGCGGAGGACCTGCCGCGTCTGTTCGACCGCTTCTTTCGCAGTGATTCGGCCAGAGCCGCAGGAGAAGGCGGGTTCGGACTGGGGCTTGCGATTGCCAAGAGCCTGCTGGACAACATGAACGGGACGATCGCGGTCGAGAGCGAAATCGGAGTAGGTACCACGTTCCTGATCACGTTGCCCCGCGGTCGAATCTGACCGCGGTCCGCGCGCAAGGAGAAGCGGACGTTGCCCCTCAAGTCGGACTCGGTCTAAGCCGACACTAAGAGCAGTGTTCTGTCCGTGCACGAACGGAAGGGTTGCGCGCGCGTGTCCATCGCAGACAGAAGGATCGTCGCTACGGCATTCGATTCCCCGGACTGGAAGGCATCTGCGGACGCCCTGTTCCAGGCCACGGGAGCGACCGTGTCGGTGATGGACTTCGAGGCATGTGCCCCGCTGTCCGGGGCGGGCCGCTGCAGCTACTGCCTGCTCGCCGCTGACGGGTCGGTCATGACCCCGGCTTCATGTTTTGATGTCTGCCCATCCTCGGACGCCGGTCCCGGTCGCATCGTCTGCCGTGCCGGACTGCCCGTGCTGTACGCGCCACTCGAGCGTGCGGGGACGACGGTGGGACACGTTGCCCTTGCGGGTTTCGTGACCTCGACACGCGAACGGCGCGGTCGGTATGAGTCGCTGCTCGGTCGCGGTTCGAGTGAGGATACGGCGCGGCGCGCCATGAAGTCCCTTCCGGTCTTGGCGCGCCATCAGGCCGAGTCCTTCCTCCTGTTGGCGGTTGCGAGTGCCAAGACCGTGCTCGAGGCCGCCGTCGAGCATGCGGCGGCGACCGAGCGGATCGAGGAGCTTCGGCTCTTCGTTTCAGCGGGTCACCACGTGGTGTCCCACGCTCACTTGGACTCAGGTGCCCTGGGCGAGATCACCGAAGAGGCGGTCGCGCTCGTCGGTGGCGACGCTGGTGCCATTCTGCGACCTCGCGGAGTTGCGCTTGAGGTCATAGCCCGCACGCCCGGATGGCGGGGTGGGTTGGGGGCGACCGTGCCGAGGGCATCCACGGCCTCGGGACGAGCGGCCGAGACGCGGCGCACCGTGGTTGCACCGGGCAACGGCGGTTCCGCAACGCTGGCGATGCCACTCGCCCTTTCTGAGACAGTACTCGGAGTTCTTGAGGTCAGGCTGCCGGCCTCAGCGTATCCCGTCTCTCAGGACCGCATCGCCCGCCTCTCACGCTTCGGACAGTTCATCTCGATCGCTATCGAGCGGGAGGACGAACGGGTCGCCGTCGAGCGAGCCATGGCGGGGTACACACAGCTCAACGGGCTGGCTGCCGCCTTGGGCGGTCAGACCGACATCGCTTCTGTGGCGCAGCTGCTCTTGGGCGTCGTGGAGAAGTCGTTCACGTACGATCTGGCCGGCCTTGTGCTCACCGGATGGGGCGAGGACCGTCTTGAGGTCGCCGTAGGCGGCATGGTGCCCACGGTCGCCCTGGGCGAGGTGCTCTCTCAGGTCTGCGGTCGCCAGATCGAGTCGGAACCGTTCGCGACCGAGCGCTTCGTCACCGTGCACGGTGAGCTCACAGACGGCGAGGACGATGCGGACTGGGCTCTGGCTGTGGCCTCGCTTCGTCACGGGGATCTGGACGTCGGGTATCTCTTCATCGCCCGGATGGACGGGGAGCGCTACGGTGCTCAGGATAACGCGCTGCTCGAGGGTATCGCCGCGCACGGCGGGCCGGCGTTTGGCCGGTCGGCTTTGTTCTCGCGTATCCGCGACGACTACGCCAAGACGATAGCGGCGCTCTCGGTCACCCTTGACCTGGGTGAACACGCCGTGAGCGGTCACTCGGGTCGGGTCATGCAGTACGCGATGGAGATCGGAATCGAGCTTGGGCTTGGACACGAGGCCGTCGAACAGCTGCGATTCGCCGGCCTGCTGCACGATGTGGGCAAGAGCGGTGTGCCCGAGGAGATTCTGCTCAAGCCGAGTCGACTCACCACAGACGAGTTCGAACTTGCGAAGAAGCACGCCGAGATGGGCGCTTCGATCATCGACCAGATCGAGTTCCTCAAATCGCTCGCGCCGATCATCCTTCACCACCACGAGCGGTGGGACGGCAAGGGCTATCCTCAGGGCATCAAGGGCGACGGCATTCCACTGCTTGCGCGCGTTCTGGCCGTCGCTGATGCGTTCGACGCGATGACGAGTGTGCGCACGTACGCGTCCAAACTCACCCTGAAACAGGCGAAGGAGGAGCTGGAAGCGGGGACGGGCACGCAGTTCGATCCGCGTGTCGTCGCGGCCTTCTTCGATGTTTTGGACCGCATGGCCCTGGCAGGTGGCACCGGACTACTGGCCTACAGCGAGGTGTTCGGGAGCCCTGAGCTGCCCGCATAGCGTAGCCTCGTGGCGCACTGCTACAATCCCGTGCACTTGATCGGCGGCCGACAGGGTCTCCGATGAGCGTGCAGGAAGGTCCGAATCTCCTTGACCCGCACCCGCTACGTCGCCCAAGCCGGGGTGATCGCCGCCGTACACGTGACGCTGTCGTTCATCACCATGCAGACGCTGACCGTGTTCTCCTGGGGACCGATCCAGTTCAGGCTCAGCGAGGCTTTCACCGTGATCGCGTGTTTCACGCCCGCCGCGATTCCGGGTCTGACGCTGGGCACCGCCATGGCCAACCTCACGAATCTTACGGTGCTCGGACCGCTGGCACTGCTCGACGTGGTCTTCGGTTCATGCGCCACGGCGATCGGGGCCATGTGGACATGGCGTTTTCGCCAGAAGCGAGCCCTCGCGCTGGCCGGTCCGGTGGTGGCGAACGCCCTGATCGTGCCCGCCTACCTTCCGTGGCTGCTGAAGGGACTGGGTCTGTATCAGATCCCTGCGCTAGGCATCAACCTTGAACAGTCGTGGCTGGGGATGTATCTGTTCGGTGTCGTGGCAGTAGGCGTCGGTGAGGCGTTCGTGGTATACGGTTTGGGGTGGCCGCTTCTTGCCGCGCTGGATCGGCTTGGCCTTCGCGAGGTGCTCAAGCGCGAAGCGTGACCGGGGGAGTAGCGCGTGGTTCACAACCAGCAGGGGACGAATGGGCGGGGTTTCGGCGCGGTGCAGCCGCTGATCATCCACGTCCCGGATCGGTGCAGCGAGTGCTGGGGATGCGCGCGCCACTGCCCTGCACGCGCGATTCGCGTGATAGACGGCCGCACCGAGATCATCGAGGAGCGATGCGTGAAGTGCGGAGCGTGCGTCACCGAATGCGGCAACGGTGCACGCATCATCCGAGACGATCTTGGCCTGGTCCGTGAGCTCCTTGAGGGCGAGACTCCCGTTGTCATGCTTCTGGCCAGCGAGTACATCGCGGCGCTGCATCCGCTCGAGCCCACGCAGGTAGAGGTTTCGCTGTGCGCGCTCGGCTTCGAGCACATCGAGACCACCGTGGTCGGCGAGGAGATCGTCGCCGCGGCGTACGAACAGGTGCACGCTACCGATGCGGTCCATCCTCCTCGGCTGCGTTCGACGTGTCCGGTGGCGGTGGACTGGGTTCGTTTCTTCCACCCTGCGCTCACCGGGGCTCTCGTTCCCTTGGTGCCACCCTACATCGCCCAGTCGCGCGTGATCCGCGACAAGCATCACACAGAGGTGGCCATCGTCTACGCGTCTCCCTGTTGGGCCCGAAAGGACGAAGCGCTTGCAGCTGAATACGTCGACGTTGTGATCGGCTTCGATGAGCTGAGAAAGCTCGTGGCGGAAGGGGCGCACGCCATCAACGACGGCTGCGAGCCCGGGCCGCTTGCGCATCGCAAGGAGCTCTCGGCAACCGACGGGTTCCCGCGCCGCACTCTTCAGAAGAGCAACCTCACGGACCGCGGCGTAGCTGTGGTGCGCGGGCTGAGGGACATAGACCGATTCCTGACGGCAATCAGCCGCGGTGAGGTCTTCCCCGAGGTGGTGGACATGCTGAGCTGCGAGAGCTGCATCGACGGACCGTGTGTCAATGCCGGGGTATCCGTGTTTGCCAAGCGCAACATCGATCTCGCGGAGCGAGAGCGTATGTTGCCTCCGCGGGACGTCTTGAGACTCGACCGCCCGACGGTGGACCTGCGTCGCTCCTTCTCGCCGGATCCTGCGATGAGGGTCGAGCCGAGCGACGCCGAGATCGATCAGGCCCTGGCCGCAGGTGAGTTCTTCACCCGCAACGACGCACTAGACTGCGGCGCCTGCGGCTACGACACCTGTATCGAACACGCAGCCTCCGTCTGCCTCGGCAACTCGTCGTGGGACGCGTGCTTCCCGCTGGCGCGCAGGCGGCTCACGCGCGAGCGCGAGCGTCTCGAGTCCGAGGCGGTCACAGACGACCTCACCGGCCTGTTCAATCGGCGAGCTTTCAACCTGCGCCTTGAGGAAGAAGTCGGTCGCTCCAGGCGATACGGGAACGACCTCGCATTGATCATGCTCGATCTCGACGGCTTCAAGGGCGTGAATGACACGCAAGGTCACGCGGCCGGCGACACGCTGCTGCGTTCGGTCGGGGTGCTGCTGAAGTCGGAGTTGCGCGCTACGGACATCGCCTTCCGTTACGGGGGCGACGAGTTCGCGCTGGTGTTGGCTGCCACCACCGAGTCTGACGCATGGGTCGTGGCGGAGAAGCTACGGACGCTTCTGGGCTCGATGGTCTCGCACACGGAACACGGTATGCGGGTGAGTGCCACAGCATCTCTGGGCGTGGCGGCGTTCGGGCCGTCGATCACGGATCCCCAAGGGTTGCTCTCGGCAGCTGACGCCGCGCTGTATCGCGCGAAACGTCGCGGTCGCAACCGCGTCGAACTGGCGAGTCGGGTACAGACCCACTAGCGAACGGCGCGCGGCCTTCGCGTGTGAAGGGAGGCGACCGTGGGTCACGAAGCTCTTCTGTGGAGGGCGGAGGGTGACCGCGTCCGTTGTCTCCTGTGCCCCAACGCATGCCTCATCGCCGAGGGCGCTTCGGGCGTGTGTGGTGCACGTGGCGTGGTCGCAGGTCGCCTCGAGGCGCTGACGTACGGTCTGGTCAGCTCGATTGCGGCCGATCCCATCGAGAAGAAGCCGGTGTTCCATTTTCACCCGGGCAGCCGGGTGCTGTCAGTGGGTGGCGTTGGCTGCTCGATGCGATGCGGGCACTGTCAGAACTGGCAGATCTCACGGCCCAGAGGCGACGACGGCACCGTGCCGCTATCCTCGCTGGATCCCGAGCGGATACCTGAACTCGCTCGTGCGCAGAGTTGTTCGGGGGTTGCCTGGACCTACAACGAGCCGACGATATGGCCCGAGTTCGTGCTCGACGGTGCACGTGCGGCGAAAGCGGCGGGTCTCTACACGGTCATGGTCACGAACGGCTACGTGACGGCGGAGGGCTTGGATCTGTTCGCCGGACACGTCGATGTCTGGCGCACCGACGTGAAGGGGTACTACGACCAGACCTACCAAGCGCTCTGTCATGTGGGCCATGGTTCGGCCGTTAGAGCCGCAGCCGAGCGCGCTTCTGCCGTGCATGGCATGCACGTGGAGTGCGTCACCAACGTCGTTCCCGGAATCAACGACTCCGATGACGAACTCCGTGCCGTGGCCGCTTGGATCGCCTCCGCTCTCGGTGTCGACACGCCGTGGCACGTGACTCGGTTCGTGCCGTACCTGGAGTTCGCGCATCTGCCGCCGACCCCCGTCGCAGATCTTGAGCGAGCGCGGCGGATCGGTCGCGAGGAGGGACTGTCTTTTGTCTACCTCGGTAACGTGGACGTGGTCGGAGGGGCGGATACGCTCTGCCCCGTCTGCCAGGCCGTGGCCGTGCACCGATCGGGGTTCGCGTGCGATGCATCAGGTCTCGATAGCCGTGGTCGGTGCGTCGCATGCCGGCATGAGTTGCGCATCGTGCGCTGAGCGGGGGTTGGGTACGTACTTCTCGTTGACTGAAGGAGGACGATGTCTGACACCCCGGACCGTGAGCATGACCACAATGACGAGAGCCGTGAGTCGGTGACGCCGCGGGTTCTGGTGTTCTTCGACTACGCCTGTCCGTTCTGCTACCTGGACTGGCCACGCTTCAAGCGTATGCGCAGCGAGCACGCAGTCGAACTGTTCTTGGTGCCGTTCGAGCTGCGACCTACGCTCGACGCGCGGGGAGTATCGATGGAGGCGTTTGGCGGCGGGCATTCGGAGCGCGTCGAGGAACACATGCAGCTCATGGCCCGCGAAGGCGATCTGCTCCTTGCGTCGCCCGGGTTCATGCCCAACACCCACCTCGCGCTCTCATTGGGTGAGTTCGCACGCGACGGGGGGCCACAAGTTCATGAGCTCGTTCACGAGGCGCTGTTCGCTGCCTACAACGGTCACGCTGCCGATATTGGGGAGATGGATGTTCTCGTGCGCATCGCACAAGAGTGCGGACTCAGCGCCGAGGAGGCGCGGGGAGCGCTCGATGCGGGGACGTACGACGAGCGCCTCCATCAGTTCCGTCACATGGCCTTGTCGTTTGGTATCGAAGCAACGCCCGCGGCTCTGATCTGCAATGAGCTTCTCATCGGCAGTCGACCGTACCGTGTGCTGGAGGAGTCGCTTCGCCATTGTCTGGTCGATGAGCGCACCATCACGGCGCAAGCGGCTCCGTAGCGGTATCATGGTGCGCGCTGCTACACGATCTGCACCCGACTCAGGAGCCGCCGCACCGTGGACCCCGTTGTAGTGATACCGACCTTCTGGACCCGCCGGACCGGCGGACGAGGCCGCGTCGGCGTTGACGAGAACGCGGCCATCTACGACCACCCGACGCCGCTCGACGACATCGAGCCGCCGCTCAGGGCATGCCTCCAGTCCCTGCGCAATGTGCGTGGGCTGGGCCGCGTGGTTGTCATCGTCGCCGTCACCGAGGAAGCCATCGCCCACCAGGCGGAGGACCGCGTGCGGGATATCATCGATGAGTTCTCCGACATCGATGCGTTCGTCTTCGGCCCGGCGGAGATGGGGTCGCTGCACCGCCGACTCGAGCAGCTCGAGTTCGCCGATCTCATCGAGGGCATAACGCTCACCGGTTACGGAGCGGTTCGCAACGTGGGCCTGATAGCGGCAGCGGTGCTTGGGCATGACTCCGTGGTGTTCGTCGACGACGACGAGATGGTCGAGTCGGCGGCGTTTCTCGAGACGGCGCTGTACGGTCTGGGCGCTCACCTGCAGGACGGCACGCCGCTGCTGGCCAAGAGTGGCTACTACGTGGACTCCCAGGGGCGCTGGCAGAAACACAGCGAGCCTCACTGGTCAGATGCCTTCTGGCGTCAGCAGGACGCATTCAACAAGGCCTTGGACGTGGTGATGAAGCCACCGAGGATTCAGCGTGCGAAGGTCGCGTTCGGCGGAATCCTCGCTTTGCACCGCGACATGTTCTCTGCGGTGAGTTTCGACCCGTGGGTGACACGCGGCGAGGATGTCGACTACGTCATCAACGCGCGCATGCACGGCGGAGACGTCTTCATCGACGACGAATGGTGCGTGCTGCACCTTCCGCCGACTGCCGTGAGCGAGGCGATGCGGTTCAGGCAGGACGTCTATCGCTTCGTGTACGAGCACCGCAAGATCGAGTTCGCCAAGTCTCAGGTGGACTTGCGTCAGGTGACGCCGAAGTCGATGGCGCCCTACCCGGGCGAGTTCATCGACTCGTCGGTCGGATGGCGCGCGTTCATGACGGGCATGCTGCGCGCGATCGCCCGGCCCGAGAAGGCCCTGTACTTCCGCTACGGGCTCCACGCCGTGCGCGAAGCCGGCGCCTACGCTCGCGAGAACTGCCAGAACTACTTCGAGTTCCAGCGACGCTGGCCACTGCTCATGGAGCGCATCTGGGGCGATGTGGCGCTCGAGACCCTGTTCACCGGTGAACGTCAGATCGACCGCACCGCGCTCACCGGGCGTTTTCCGGTCGTACCGCCCTCCAGGTGAGCTCGATGGCCGGCGCGTTCGTTGCGGTGGGCATCGGGTTCGTCTCAGGGGTCTTGTCCGGCATGTTCGGCATCGGCGGGGGCATCATCACGACGCCCGCGATTCGGTTCTTCACCGATGCCTCCGCCCTGGTGGCGGTCGGAACGCCGCTGCCGGTCATTCTGCCCAGCGCGATCACCGGGGCGGCTTCCTACGCGCGGCGGGGGCTCGCTGATGTGCGTGCCGGAGTGGTCGTTGGCCTCGCGGGCTCTTTGACCGCCGTCGCGGGAGCGTGGGCGACCCGGCTCGTCGGTGGTTCGGTGGTGCTCGTCGGCACGGCTCTTCTGATCGTCTGGGCGGCAGCGGACATGACGATCCAGATCTACCGGCCCCCACGTGAGGATGCCGATGCGCACAACGTCCCGAACACCGGCGGGCGCGCCCTCAAGCTCGCGGCGATCGGGGTGCTCACCGGCGCCTACTCGGGCTTCTTCGGTTTGGGCGGCGGATTCGTGCTCGTTCCCCTTCTGACGAGATGGCTCAGGTACCCCATCAAAGTGGCGATCGGGACATCACTGGTCGCCGTCGCACTCCTGGCGGTGCCGGGAACCATCACGCACGCGCTGCTGGGGAACATCGATTGGGCGATAGCGGCCGGCCTTACGGTCGGCGTGATACCCGGCGCACTGGTCGGCGCGCGGATCAGTGCGGGCGCCGCCGATCGTCGACTACGCATCGGATTCGCCTTGTTGCTGCTGACCATGGCCCTGTGGCTGGGCGCAAGTGAAGTGGGCGCGTTGCTGTGACGACGATGACCCGGGAGGCACGCTCCGAGGAGCTCGCGAGCCTGTGGCCAGCGGTCCGGTCGGCGCACCTCATGGGGACGCAACGGGAGTTCGCCGCGTTCCACGAGGCAGGTGCGTGGCGCGTGCGCGTCTCAGACCGAGGCGATGTCATCGTCCTCGAGGCGTGGCGCGACCGAGGGGATGTACTGGCGATACGGGCGCTGTGTGCCCCCGCCGCTCGGATCGCCGGTCTTGTGGATCAGGCCGCGACGATCGCAGCGTCGCGTGGATACCGTCGAGTCATGTCGCCGCTCATACAGGAGGGCGCAGCCGCTCCCTACCGTCGGTGCGGGATGGGCGACCTTGAGGGCCTGGTGGCGTTCACCGTTGCCGCTGGTGGCGTTGCGCGCGGTCGGACGCCCCGGGCACACCCACCGGAGGCGGCCACGCCCACCGACGTCGAGGCGCTTGAACGCATCGACGTCGAGTGCTTCGGTGCGTTCTGGCGACACGGCCCCGAGGAGTTCGGGCGAATGCTCGCCACCGACCACGTGCGTGTGGTGCGAGATGACGCAGGGGTGGCGGTCGGCTACGCGGCGTCGACGCTCCTCGGCTCGACCGTGTCGGTGAGCAAGCTCGCGGTCATCCCTGGTGCCCGGCGCAGAGGCGTTGCGACCGCGCTCCTGTGCGATGCGGACCGGTGGGCGCTCAGGTGCGGGGCGCTCGGGATATCGCTCTGTACGCAGGAGAGCAACTACGCTGGGCGAACTGCGTACGAGGCAGCCGGATTCCGCACAGACGCCCATCGCTACCTGCTGCTCGTGCGCGATGTCTGAGCGTGAACACGGTGGTCTCGTCGTGAAGCGCCGTCAGCCGACCCTTCCGGGCCTGCCTGACGCAGGTGTGCCGGGCGCGGAATTGCGGATACACTATGCTTCAAGCTGCTCGTCGATGATCTGCGGGGCGGTTTCGTTGCTCGGAGGAGGTGCGGATGCTCAAGGCACTTGTGGTCGATGATGAGGCGCCCGCCCGCTCGGAGCTGCGGTTCTTGCTGGGCGAAGCGGGTGGTGTCGAGGTGGTCGGCGAGGCTGGCAACGCGATGGAAGCGCTGCAGCTTATCAAGGCCATCCCCTACGACGTGATCTTCCTCGATGTCCAGATGCCTGGTCTGAGCGGCGTGCAGTTGGCAGAGACGCTGTCGGCGCATCCACGACCGCCGGCCATTGTGTTCGTCACTGCGCACTCAGAACACGCCGTGAAGGCCTTCGAGGTCAAGGCGACAGACTACCTCGTCAAGCCGGTGGAACTGGAGCGGCTGAAGCAGGCGATCACGCGCCTGACGCCGGTGTCGGAGCAGGCGCTGGCTCGCGTGGATCGCGTCCTTGTGGAGAAGGCCGGGAAGAAACTGCTCATCTCGGTGGAAGACATTCTCTTCATCATGGCGAAGGACGACTACAGCTACCTGCACACGGCCAACGAGCGCTACCTGTCCACGATGTCACTCGCGAGCCTGGAGTCCAAACTCGAGCCAGCCGGCTTCTTCCGAATCCACCGGCGCTACCTCGTGAACCTGTCGTGCGTGAAGGAAGTCGTGCCGATGTACGGCGGCACGCTCCTGCTCACGCTCACCGGCGAGGGCGGGGCTCAGATCCCGGTGTCGCGTCGCCGCGTTCCCGCGCTGAAGAAGGCGCTGGGGATGTAGGTTGGCCGACGAGGTAGCCGCCACACCCTGTCTCGTGGGTCTGCTCTCGGATACGCACGGAGTGCTCGACGAGCGCGTCGCGGTGGCATTCGAGGGGGTCGAGGCCATCATCCACGCCGGTGACGTGTGCGCTCCCCACGTGCTTCGGGATCTGGAGTCCCTCGCGCCGGTGACCGCGGTGGCCGGCAACTGCGATCACGCGGCGACTCCCGGCATGGACCTCGACTACGTCGCCCGCACACGCATCGGCGGCGTCCGATTCCTCGTGATCCACGATTTCTCGGACCTAGGACCGATTCCTGAGGATGTCGATGTCGTGGTCTGCGGCCACTCGCACGTTCCTCGATGCGAATGGCACGGGTGCGTGCTGGTGGTGAATCCCGGGTCGTCCTCACAGCGCAGGCGTCAACCGAGTCGCACGGTCGGGGTGCTTGAGGTGAGAGACAGGGCGGTCGGGGAGTTCAGACTCATTCCCCTTGATGAGATCTGCTAGCGCGCTCAAGCAGTTCCGCGAGGGCACGAACCGTTGTCGGGTCGGCGTCCGGAAGATCGATGCGCAGGGCTCGCCGCCCGTGTGCGGCGAGCGTGGCCAGATCGCCTTCGGCCTGTGCTCGATGCAGCTCTCCCAGAGTGAAGGGCCATCCGGGGATCTCTGCATCGCGCGTGTCACGCGAGGTCACGACGATGAAGACACCCGTGTTCGGTCCGCCTTTGTGCAGCTGTCCGGTGGAGTGCAGGTAGCGCGGGCCAAGCCCGAAGGCGGTGCCGACGTTGCGCGCGATTCCGATGCTGTCGGTAGCCGAGAGCAGAGGCTCCAGAGCCGTCTGGTCGTCGGGCAGGAACGCCAGCACACACAGATAGTCGCCCGGGTGCAGTGAGTCGAGCGCCTGCGATACGGCGCCGATGACTGAGATGTGATCCGCCTGCGGCGGGGCCTCGAGCCTGCTCGCGAACGTCAGCTCGAATCCGCGCTCGCCCCCCTGTGAGGCCGGCGCTTGGAGCGAGCCATCAAGCATCGCGTTTGTCGCAGCCTTGGCCTCTGCCACATTGGGCTGGTCGAAGGCGTTCACCCGCAAGGCGCAGCCGACAAGTGCCACCGAGTACTCCCACAGCACGAACCAGCCACCCAGCTCGTGCGGGTCAGCGAGTTCGAAGGCCAGAAGCGGGAGGTCGCCGTCTGGCAGGCACACCGTGGGATCGGAGGCGTTGATCGCGATGAGCGTCTCGTCTGCGCGCGCGGACCGAAGTGTCGACGTCTGATGGACTACCAGCGGCACGACTCCACGCCCATGCTTGCCCAGCGACTCCGCGACGAGCTGCTCCACCCACAGCCCGAACACCCGGAACTCCTCAGGGGCAAGGATCGTGAGCTTGTCTCGTCCCGCAGCATGTCCGCTGGCCATGAGATGCGCGAGCTGGGGGGGCTCTCCGTCTTGCAGGCCCTCCTCCATCGCGTGCGCGAAGGAGATCAGTCGTCGCACGTCCACACCGATGAGCGCCGCCGGCACGAGCCCGAAGACCGTCAGGGCCGAGTAGCGTCCGCCGACGTTGGGCGGGGCGAGCACGCACGCACGCATCCCGTCATCGGCCGCAAGGCGCTCAAGAGAAGACCCCGGGTCCGTGATCGCTATGAAGCGCCTGCCAGCAGCCTCGCGCCCCAGTGCGCCGTCTGCGTGTGATCGGAATATCGTGTAGAGGGCGTTGGGCTCTACCGTGCCCCCTGATTTGCTCGCCAGTATGAAGAGCGTCGTCGCAGGATCCACCGCCTCGAGCGTGGCAGCTATCGTGACAGGGGAGGTCGTGTCCAGGACGTGCATCCGGGTGCCGTCTCCCGGCAGCAAGCGGCTGAGCACGAGGGTGGCGAGCGATGACCCGCCCATGCCCAGCAGTACAACGTCGGTCAGAGGCTCGGCCTTCACATCGGCGACCAGCGCCTCGACCAAGGGCAGCGTCTGGGACGCCTGCGCGGCCAGGTCGGTCCAGCCCATGTACGCGGTGGCTTCCGCGGCCACGGCGGGGTCGTCACTGAACAGCGAACCGTCACGGGCCGCGAGGCGCGCCAGCACGCCTTCCGGGAAATCGAATCTCGGCAGTTCCATGGCCGCACCTTCCGTCGGTGTACATCGGTTCCTTCTTGATTGTTCCCTACGGTGGTTCCGGGGACCGCGAATCGGCATCATCGAGGCACACGTCGGTTCCGGCGGCTTCAAGGGGGACGGTCTCGATCCCCTCGCGGGCCTCAAGGCGGGCGACGACGACTCCGCCGCCGATCACCAGTGCACCGCCGACGAGCGTGGTCCACGTCAGCGCTTCGCTCAGGAACAGCGACGCGAACACCACCGCGCTCACCGGCTCGACGTAGGTCAGAATCGCCGCATGGTCGGTGCGCACCCGGCGCAAGCCTCCCAGGAAGAGGAAGCCGGCAAACGCTGTGTGGATGATGCCCAAAGAGACGAGAGCGGCGTAAGCCACGGGCGTGCTCGGAGCGTCCCCCCGCAGGTAGGCCGCGATCACAAACGGCAGGAGCACGAGCGATGCGGTCGCGTACTCCATGAACATGAGCGCCCCGCTCGAGATGCCACGCAGGATCTTCTTCGAGCGCAGAAGCAGCGTGGCGTACGTGAAGGCCGAGGCGAACGCCAGAAGGGCGCCGATGGCCTCCTCGTCGGTGCCCACCTGCAGGCCGTGGGGGGCCAGGATCACGACGATGCCCACCATGGCGAGCGAGAGGGGGGCGATCACGCGTCGATCGAACGGTTCGCCTGTCACGTAGGGGGCGAGGGCCGCCACGATGACCGGGCCGGTATAGCCGAGCAGCTCTGCCGTGGCCACGGTCGTCATGTCGATGGCGGTCAGAAAGAGAAACCAGTTGAGGGTCAGGATCAGGCCCTGTCCCACCACCTGCAGCACCTTTGAGCGTGACAGCCCTCGAAGCTCGCGCCAGCCGCCGGTGGCCACCAAGCCCAGCGCGATGACGACCCAGGCGAAGAAGACCCGGAAGAACACCTTGACGACCGACGCGCCGTCCGCACTGCGCATGATCAGCGGTATCGTGCCCCAGATGAGTCCGGCGGCCGCTATGCGCGCCAGGGCGACGAGGCGCTGGCGAGGGGCGGCGGCTGCGTCAGGAGTCATGCGGAGAGTCTAGCTGAAGCGGGACGCGGCAACAGTGAGAATCGTGGCCACAGGGGACTCGTTGTGTCTCCCTGAACGGGGGCACATGTCGGACTGCGGTCCGTTTGCTATCGCAGGCACGTGAATTGCACTTCAGGGTGACACGCACCCTACTCGCGAAGGTGTCCCGTGCCTCGCTCAGTGCACGTCCGCCGGATTCTCGTCGCCGCAGCCGCCCTCGCACTAACGGGGGTCGCACTCGCGGGATGTGACGCCGCGACGCAGCCCGCATCGGCTCCTGTGCGCACCGCTTCCGCACCAATCGACAAGGAGGTTCCGGCAATGCTTTCGACCGCTACGTTCGGTTTGGGTTGATTCTGGGGCGTCGAAGCCCGGTTCGGGCTTGTCGAAGGCGTGTGGAGGACCCGCGTCGGCTACGCAGGCAGCGACTCTCAGAACCCGACGTACAAGGATATGAGAGGCCACACCGAGTGCGTGCAGGTGGACTACGACCCGACCGTCGTCAGCTATGCGGAGCTCGTGGACCTCGTGCTAGGCGAGTACAACGCGGCATCGAGCCCCACAAGCGGCCAGTACGCCCATGTCGTGCTGGCGAGCGACGCCGAAGAGCTCGAGATCGCCCGCGAGAGGGCCCGCGCCATGTCTGAGAAGCGCGGCAGGCCCGTTGTCACGCGAATCGACCGGCTTGACCGCTTCTGGCCAGCCGAGGACTACCACCAGAAGTGGTACTTGCGGCGTGACGGAGCGATTACGGCCGAATTCAGAGCGATGCTCGGCGATGACGAAGAGGCGCTGCGTGAGAGCACCTCGGCGATGAAGGTCAACGGGTACCTTGCAGGAAGCGGGACACAAGCGCAGCTTGCTCGTGAGATCGATCAGCTCGGCCTGAGCGATGATGCCCGTGCCCGGCTCAAGTCGCGTGTGCGCGACACGGCGGCTGATACGTGGTGCCCGGTGCCGTAAGTGCCTCTACGCCGCATCCCGCGGGACTGATCGCATGGGTTGGCGAATCACCGTCTGCCACTTCGCCGGGTCTGCTTTGCGGATGTCGCTCAGGTAGATCTCGTGGTGTTTGCCGAAGCGCGTCCGGCCGGAGGCAGAGATGAAGTCGTGTACGCGCTCAATGGTCGGGCCCTCCGCCGAGAACGGCCCGACGTGCATGGTCTGTGCAGCTAGTCCCTCTTCGAACGTGGCGAAGCGCATGAGCGGAAGAGCTGGCGGATTCTTCTTCTTGGAGACGTCGGCGAGCACCGTTTCGACGAGTTCGGTGGTCACAGGGTCCGGCTGCATGATCATCGCCGTCCATTGCCACGCCGATCGGTCGCCGGAAACGAAGGCCGACATGTCGTCGGCCCACCATAGCGCCTCCAGCGGCATGACTCCGTAGTCGATTGCGCTGGGGCCCTTCTTGATGGCGAACTTGAGCGCGTACGCCACGGCGTACAGTGCCTCCACGGCGTTCGAATAGGACTCCGACGTCGTGGGGTCGCCCTGACCCTCGATCATGAGGAAGCTCATCTCAGGTACGTTGACCTCGACCACTTCGCGGGGCGAGGGCTTGTAGAGATGAGCGAGCTGCTTCTTGTAGTCGAGCTTGGGCATGGCTTCTCCGGAAGGGGGCGGGGCGGTTTCGCCTCCGCCTTTCCTAGATACCCAACGACCAGGACACGCCAGGGCGTCTGCGAAGGTCGCGTTCAGCTAGAATCTCCACAGGGCATAGACGCAGGCAATACGGGGAAGTCGAGGTCCAGTTTGCCCGATCGAAACGCACGGCAGACCGAGACCCAGCTCAGGGCCGGGCGCCGGCCCTCGCCACTCTTCCTCCTAGCCGTCGCGCTGGTTGCGCTTTCCCTGGGCGGTTGCTCCGTCGACGGCGCTCGAGTGCTGCCGGAGTCAGCGCAGTCCGCTGTCCCAGAGTCACCGGCTCCGGCGTCCGCGCCCAGCGCCCCTGCCACACAGACAGGGGAGGATGCGTCGGAACCAGACTCCGGTGTGGATACAGCCGAGTCCGCCGCTGTTCCGCTGACGCGTGCCACCGTCGTGCGCGTGGTCGACGGTGACACGGCCGTCTTCAAGCTCAAGAACGGCAGAACGGAGAAGACACGCTTCATCGGCATCGACACTCCGGAGTCGACCAACAGCATCGAGGAGTACGGCCAGGAGGCCACGGCTTTCACCAAGCAGTCACTCCCGAAGGGACGCACGGTCTACCTCGAACTGGGTGTGGACAAGCGCGATAGATACGATCGACTGCTGGCCTACGTCTGGCTGAGCCCACCCCGCGACGACAGCAAGTCCGAGGTGCGCCAGAAGATGTTCAACGCCGAACTGGCGTTGGCTGGCTATGCTCAGCAGATGACGGTACCGCCCAACTCCAAGTACGCGAGCTACTTTCGCGAGTTCGTCGCCGAGGCCAGGGACGACAACAGGGGGCTTTGGGCCATCGATCCCGCCGCGAAGGACCGCTAGACCTTGCGTCGTTGGAGGAACGCCAGCGTGGCGACGAGTGACACCGACATGATGACCTCGCCGGAGTTGACGAGCAGGAACGCCGAGCTGTCAGAACGAAGGAACTGGGAAAGCGGGACCGGCAGCGCGCCCAGAAGCATCCATGGCCAGCGGGTGTGCCACAAGACGAGGGCTCCGCAGATCAGGACGACGACGAGCATGGTCAGGGACGGTGGCGGAGGGGTGAAAAGCCGGCCTACGTTGGTGTAGTAGACCGCATCACCCTCGGTCACCAGCTCCCCTTTGAAGAACACGACCTCATTGAGCAGCCCAACGGCCACCATCGCACCGTACAGAACGTACGAACCGATGACGACCGTTCGGGCACGCTTCGCGAACGCGCCCGCGCGCACGGCGAACGAGACTGCGGCGACGATCCACAGGGGGGTGAGTAGCGCGTGGCCCGCGAACCGGGGGAAGGTCAGCGCCTGCAGCATCGGCCCGGGGCCGATGAATCCGCCGAGTGCGATGATGAGGTTGTCGTACCACACCGCCGCGATGGGGAGCAGCAATGCGAGGGCCCCGACGGTGCGATCCTTGCGCCAGAGCACGAACGCCCAGACGGCGACCACAGCCTGCGCGATGGCATACACGATATAGGCGAACTCGGTCGATCCCACCGGACTCCTCCCACCTTCGCTGTCGTCATCGCGCCCCAGAAGGGGTTCTAGTCGGCACGGCCGTCGAGGAAGGCAGTGACCGCGGCAAGAAACGCGGCCGGCTGCTCCTCGTGAGGGATGTGGCCGCTCTGCTCGACAATCACGAGCTCCGCCCCATCGACAAGCGCCGCTGCGCGCTCGGTGTCTTCAGGCGGAACGATGCGGTCATCGTCGCCCGTGATGAACAGCGCAGGCACGTTGATGCCGCGAACGACATCAGGCACGTTCGTGGGCCGAGGTGCGATCGTCAACAGCCAAAGTGCGCTGTCCCAGTCTCTCACTCGCAGGGGCTTGCGGTATTCGGTGAGGGTCTCGCTCGTTATCTTCGAAGGATCGTGCCACGCGGAGCGTATGAAGTCCGTGCCTGCCTGCCCGCCGAGATTGCGGGCGAAGAGCGGACCGAGTCGCATGAACTGAGGAGTGCGAAACAGCGGCGTGAGGAACGCGGGCGGTCCGCCGGCGAAGATAGCGGGGTCTTCGAGAACGACGGCCTCGACACGATCGGGGTAGCGCTGTACGACCAGTGCTGCCACGGTGCCCCCTGCCGAGTGGCCGACGAGAACAGCGCGACGTATGCCGAGCTCGTCCATCATCTTGACGGTGAGATCAGCCTGCGTTTCGGGCGCATACGGGTTGGGCCCGGTCCAGTCCAGTGGCCGCTCGGACAGTCCGAACGCGGGTCGATCGAACGCAATCACCGGCATCCGAGCGGAGAGGGGCTCGGCGACCTCTCCCCACGAGTACGTGGAAGCGCCAAAGCCGTGCAGGAGGACAGCCGCGGTTTCGACGCCTTCGGTTGCGGGCGAGGAGGGTAGCCCCCAGGCCTTGTAGTGCACGTCGAGCCCGTCGATCTTGACGAAGCGCGAATCGCTGTCAGCGAGAGACCTCGCAGTGACGGTGTCCTCCAGGGGCGGCACCGGCCACAACAGCGGCAGCACGAGCAACGCGACCAGCACGCACGCCGCGACCAGTGCGATCCGTCTTGTGCGTGAAGTGCCTGACACCGCCCGCGCCTCTTTGGTTCTGAGGCGGGGGTCGAAGAGCGACCGGATCTCCATCACGGTGCCAGCATCAGATCGTGGGCTTGCATGACGTACTCTCGCACGTGCTTGGAATCGGTATCGCTGACCTCGCGAAGCTTGATGTGGCGCCGCAGCTTCCCGCTTCCTTCGAGGACGTCGAACCGGTCTTGCAGTTCGAACCCTCTGCTGAACTCAAGTGACACGTGTCCCCCGTATGCGAATACCCCACAGAACTGCACGGGGGCGGCGAACATGAGACCGCCGTACATCACGCTCTCTGATGCATCCGGCGCCGTGGCCAGCACGATCCCTCTCACCCGCTGCACCAGCTCGTGGAACTCGGGGTTGGCATCACCAAGGTCGCTGAGGTGCTGCTGGACACTCGTGTTGCTCACAGTCCGTTCCTCCCGCTGTGCCTGACGTCATCGGGGATGACGCGACCCGGTTCAGGGAACCTGACCCGATATAGCTCAGGCAAGTTGTAGCAGACCGGCGATGGCCGAGTATAGGAGCAGCGCGCCCAGAACCGCGAGAACTGCGGCGGTAACCATCGAACCGTTGTCTCCCAGCCAGAGTCTGGCAGCGGCGAGTGACTCCGCCGAGCGGTGGGGCGCAATCACGGAGAACGCGACCGGCAGCGTGACACTCAAGCTCGCAAGTACGAGGAACAGCATCAGCGTGATCCACTCCACCGCCACACCAGACGATGCCCCCAGAATCGTCAAGACACCCGCGACGACAAACGCCAGGGTCTTGGGGTTGAGGAACGCGTACGCAGCGGCCACCACGAAGGCGCGAGGAGGTGAGAGGCCGGTCAACGAGCCCATCCAGCTCGGCGTTTCGTCAGCACCAGAGGCCCTGGATTGCTTGCGCCACTTGGCTAGTGCCCAGATGACGAGCACCGCGCCTAGCACTAGCTTCGCAATCAGCGCCAGCGTGGAAGGCTCGCCCAGCAGCTCGCCCGCATCACCGACGAGCATGACCACCGAGCCGATTGCGAGCAGGCCGGCCAGCCAGCCGCCTGCGAATGCCATCGCCTTTGGGCGCGAGGAAGACGCCAAGACGATTGCTGCGATGATGGCCGGCGGATTGAAGGCGACGCCGGCTGCAGCCAAGAGAAGCTCGATGATGAGAGGTCCGGTCAGTGGTGCCACCCGCCCATTTTCTCGATGCATCCAACGCAGGTGCGCTTCATCTGCGAGCGCGTGCTCTCATTATGCGTCAATCGGCCGCGCGTCGAGCCGAAGTGCGGGTCGGGTGCGCTCAGACGCCATACCAGACCGCATATCCACGCTTGCGCAGGCTCTGAGCGCGCTTCGCTTCGGCGTGTTCGGCAAGCTCGCGGGTTTCGAAGCCTTGCAGGTTTCGATAGAGCCGCGGCATCAACTGAATCGCGTACTCATGTGCATAGCGGTTGGATTTGTAGCCGTCGAGATGCTGTTGGAAGCGTGCCTCCGGCGTGAGATAGGTCGAGCCAACGTAGACGCACGGCTTTCCGGCCTTCAGGTACAGATTGGCTTCGACGAACTTGGTGTGTTGAAGCACGTCGCGGCTCAACTCGATCACGTAGACGTTGTATGTCCGCTTCCGCTTCACCTTTGAGTCCTCTACCTGACGATGCCCGCTCGATTGCTTCGTTAGCCATCATGCCAGCGGCTGGCGAAATTTCGAAGGATGAGCCCTGCGAATGTCGCTCAGACAGATCTCATGGTGCATGCCGCCACGCCGCGCGATTGCCAGGGGACCCTTTTTGGCTGCGAACTTGAGGGCGTACGCAGAAGAGAAGACGCGTCACGCCCGGTCCGGACCCGAGTCCACATCACGCGGAGTTGTCGGGTTGACGCCCGGGCTAGACCGCCCGCCACCACGTTGAGAACCCCTGGTTGCGGATCACTGCATCCCGAGGCACCTGCCTGAACAGGAGCAGCAGCATGATCAGGTCCGCTCCCGAACCGATGACATTGACCATGCTCAGCAAAGCAAGCCACCAGGCTGCCGATGGCACGACGAGTGCCGCAACCAGCGGCAGAACGGACAGCGCGACCAGCGGCATGGCACCACTGAGGAGCTGAGCCTTGAGTGGGAGTGCGCCGATGTAGGCCACATAGGGCGCGAAGTGTCTGGGCCAGAAGCCCAGGACCAGGTTCTCCGAGTGACCTGCGACGGCCAACGGAAGCGCATGCAGCATCTCATGGATAAGGATGCCTCCGACAAGGATTGCGAGGACGCCGACGATCTGCAGGAGCGAAATCGTGAACTCGAACGTCGCCCCATCGCTGAACGCGGCCGGAACAGGCAGAATCAAGGACCAAAGCCACGCAAGCGGCAGGGCCAGCACCATGCCGAGTGGGATGGCCGATACCATCAGCACTCCGGGTCGCGGTTCTTGCAGACGGTTCCAGCCCTCAGCGCCGGGGTCGAACGCCTCGTCCAGTGGTACGGGCCCGAGCTGGAACTTCACGTGCCCCCCAATCCTGCATCTGTCGGTCTGGCCGGCGCTTCTGTACGCCACGGCGATGAGCGCTCTTGAAGCCAGGAAGTCGCCCATCTACCCGACCGGACCGCGCCGCACCACAAGCTCCACAAGGGTCACGAACACGCGGGCGAAGAGGAGCATCTTCGTTCGCGCGCGTCGGCGGGTGGCCGGCGCGTCAGCAGATGCGCGGCAGCTGCTCGCCGACGAGCATGTCCATGATGCGCGTCGCACCGAAGGCGGTCTTGACGTAGACGCGTCCGGCGTGTCCCTCGGCGACCTCGCCGATGATCGCGGCCTGCTCGCCGTAGGGTGCGGCCTGCATCGCCGCGAGGGCCGCGTCGGCCTCGTCGGCGGGAACGACCGCAACCATCTTGCCCTCGTTGGCCACCTGGAAGACGTCGTAGCCCAGCATCTCGGAGGCTCCGCGCACCTGGGGGTTCACCGGCACGAGCGTCTCGTCGACGGTGATCTGGACGCCTGATGCGCCGGCAAGCTCGTTGAGCGTCGAGGCCAGGCCACCGCGCGTCGGGTCGCGGAAGCAGCGCACATGCGGAGCCGCCGCGAGCGTCGCGGCGATCAGCGCGTTCAGCGGGGCGGCGTCGGTCTCTATATCGGTGGAGAACTCAAGCCCCTCGCGGGTCGAAACGATCGCGATACCGTGGTCGCCCAGCGTGCCGGAGACGAGAACCTTATCGCCCGGCTTGCAGTACGAGCCGGACAGGTCCACGCCTTCGTCGAGCGCTCCGACGCCTGCGGTGTTGATGAAGCAGCCGTCACCCTTGCCCTTCTCGACGACCTTGGTGTCACCGGTGACGATGTGCACGCCTGCCTCGCGCGCGGCATCACGCATCGAGACGAGGATGCGCCGCAGGTCTGCGACCGGGAACCCCTCCTCAAGCACGAAGCCCACTGAGAGATAGAGCGGCGTGGCCCCGCTCGTCGCGACGTCGTTCACCGTGCCACACACGGCGAGCCGACCGATGTCGCCACCGGGGAAGAACAGCGGGTGTACGACGTAGGTGTCGGTGGAGAAGGCCAGCCGCGAGCCGGAGAAGGGGAGAGATGCGGCATCGTCGAGGCGCTTCAAGGCATCCTCGCCGAACTCGGCGACGAACACGTCGTCGATGAGTTCGCGCATCATGGTTCCGCCAGAGCCGTGCGCGAGCAAGATGCGGTCCGAGCGCATGGTGGGCCTTTCGCGAAGGGGTCGTGGGTCGGGCGGCTACCCGTCCGAGGCGTCCGATTTGCCGTAGTCGGTGAAACGATAGTACGCCGCGCACGAGCCCTCAGACGAGACCATACACGGTCCGATCGGGTGCTCCGGAGTGCAGCCACGCGCGAACAGCTTGCAGTTGAAGGGGAGGATCACCCCGCGCAGGACCTCGCCGCACTGACAGCCTTTGATCTCCTTGGGCTCGGGAAGCTCCACCGGCAACTTCTTGGCCGCATCGAAGGCCGCATACGCCTCGCGAATGCCCATGCCGGTACCGGGAATCACGCCGATGCCGCGCCAGTCGGCGTCTACCGGCTCGAAGACCCGCTCGACCAGCTCCCGGGCGGTCGGGTTGCCCTCGGGCATGACGCCGCGGTGGTAGGCGATCTCGATCTCGGAGCGGCCCTCTTCGAGCTGCTTCAAGATCATGTACACGCCCTGCAGCACGTCGACCGGCTCGAAGCCGGTGATGACGCCGGGTACCTTGTACTGCTCGGCGAGGAACTCGTAGGGCTGGCTGCCGATGATCGTCGAGACGTGCCCCGGCAGGATGAACGCGTCGATCTGCACCTCGGGGTCGTTGACAAGCGCCTCGAGCGCGATCGGCACCGTCTTATGCGCGCAGAACACGCTGAAGTTCGTGAGTCCCTGCTCTTGCGCGCGCAGGATGGCGGCGGCGATGAGCGGGGCGGTCGTCTCGAAGCCCACCGCGATGAAGATCACCTCGCGATCGGGCTCCTTCTCGGCGAGCGTCAAGGCATCGAGCGGCGAGTAGACGATACGCACATCGCGCCCCTCGGCCTTCTCGCGCGAGAGAGAACTGTAGCTTCCAGGTACCTTCATCATGTCCCCGAACGTGGTGACGATGACGTCAGGGCGCTGGGAGAGCGCCACGGCGGTGTCGATGTCGCGGTTCGCGGTCACACACACGGGACAGCCGGGGCCGGACAGCAGGGTGACCCGCTCGGGCATGATGGCGCGCAGCCCGTTCTTGGCTATCGACACGGTGTGGGTGCCGCAGACCTCCATGATCTTCACGGGACCGGTGTCAGTCGCGCTGATGGCGTCGATCAGGCCCCGGGCGATCGTGGGGTCGCGGAAACCGGAGAGGTCCATGCGCCGTTACGCCCCTTCGGCGAGCAAGGGCTCCTGGTCTTCGAAGAACGGGAGCGTCTTGAGAAGCTCGAGCGTCTCTTTCGCGTACTCCTCCTCAACGACCTGGAGCGCGAAGCCCGCGTGGACAAGCACCCAGTCTTCGACTTCGGCCTCGGGCACGAGGTCGAGAGAGACCACACGCGTCACGCCGACGATGTCGACGGTCGCCATGCGATGCTCAGCGATAGATGCGATACGAGCGGGAATTGCTAGACACATACGCTTCGAGCTCCTTCGGTATGCCGGTACCGTACCGGGCTCATTCGCTCCGGCGCCGCGCCCACGCGACGACGGCCTGTCCAAACGATACTGCTGCATCATTCGTTGGTAACTTGACATGCGTCAAGGGGACGAGTCCCGCGGCTTGAACCTTACGCACCGACTCTCCCAGCACGATGCGGTTCATGAAGACGCCCCCGCCGAATGCAACGTGTCGGGCGGGAGCATTGCGAGCAAAATCCGCGCCGAGCCGGACTATACAACGCACCACCGCACGATGGAAACGTGCTGAGATGACCCCAGCGCCGTCAGCGGCGGCAACGTCTCGGAGAACGGCATCCAGCACGGGCACCGGATCGATGATGAGCGGCTCCCCGGGTCCGCCAGGCTCGATCAGACCGAACTCGTAGGCGCCGGTCTCGTCCGGATCGGCACATGCCTCGAGGCGGATGGCCGCCTCGCCCTCGTAGCGCGCATCATCGGCGACACCCGTGAGTGCCGCGACGGTGTCGAAGAGCCGCCCCATCGAGCTTGTCAGCGGGCAGTTGATGTTGCCGTCGATCATCGCGATGAGCGTGCGCTCTTCGCCGTCGGCGAGCCGCGAGCGCAGCGGCGCGGCGCCCGGGTGCTCGAGCAGGCCCAGGGCGTGCAGCGTGCCGACGGCCATGCGGGCCGGTCGGCGGATGGCGGCGGCACCCCCGGGCATCGGCACGTAGCGCAGGTGGGCAAGGCGCTCGTAGCCTTCCCAGTCAGCGAGCAGCACCTCGCCGCCCCAGATGCGTCCGTCCTCGCCGTATCCGGTGCCGTCGAACGCGAATCCGACGACGGGTTCGCTGATCCCATGCTCTGCGCTCACCGAGACGACGTGCGCGTGGTGGTGCTGTACCGCAACCTTCGGCAACGGCGAGGCCAGCGCCCACTTCGTGGAGAGGTACTCCGGGTGGAGGTCGTGTGCGATGACGTGCGGTTCCACGCGGAAGAGGTGTTCGTAGAGCGCCATCGTGTGTTCGAGGCTCTGAAGTGTTTCGGCGTTCTCGAGGTCGCCGATATGCTGGCTGACGAACGCATAGTCGTCCTTGAGCAGCGTGAACGTGTTCTTCTGCTCGGGGCCGATGGCCAGGATGTGCGTATCGGTCTTGAACGGCAGCTTTATCGGGTGGGGTGCGTACCCGCGTGCGCGGCGCACCGGCTCGATGAGTCCGTTCACCACGCGGACGACGCTGTCGTCGTAGCGCGAGTGGATCTCGCGGTCGTGGAGCAGGAACGCATCAGCGACGGATGCGAGGCGCTCGAGCGCCTCGGAGTTGTCAGTGGCGATGGGTTCATCTGAGAGGTTGCCGGAGGTCATCACAAGGGGTCCGCCGACCCGCGCCAGGAGCAGATGGTGCAGTGGCGTGTAGGGGAGCATCACGCCGATCTCGGTCAGGCCATCGGCAACGCCGAGCGCCAGCGACGTATCCTCGACGCGACGCCGCACCAGCACGATCGGCTGCACCGTGCCGGTTAGCAGCGAGGCCTCGGTCTCATCGATGCGGCACATCTGCTGCGCAGCAGCGAGATTGGGAACCATGACGGCGAGCGGCTTGCCCCAGCGGTGCTTGCGTTCCCGCAGCCGTCCGACGGCATCGGAATCGCGCGCATCGCACGCGAGGTGGAATCCCCCGAGCCCCTTGATCGCGACGATCTGTCCGCCTTGCAGTCTTCGAACGACCTCGCCGAGGATCTCTTCGCTCCGCGTGGCCTCAGTGGCGCGGTCGCGATGGGGCCGCGGCGCGACCTCGACGCTCGGCGCCCATAGCCAACCATCCGGAGAGGCAGGTGCGTTCAGGTAGAGGCGCGGGCCGCAGACGAAGCAGGCGTTCGGCTGCGCATGGAAGCGGCGGTTCGCAGGGTCGGCGTACTCCGCTTCGCACTCCGGGCACATCGGGAAGTCGCGCATCGTGGTCATCGGCCGGTCGTAGGGCACGTCGTCGATGATGGTGAAGCGGGGCCCGCAGTTCGTGCAGTTGGTGAACGGGTAGCCGTGGCGTCGGTCGTCCGGGTTCGTCAGATCCGCCAGACACTCGGGGCAGGTTGCGATGTCGGGCGACACGAGCGTCATCGCGCCCGCCTCGGCGTATGACTCGCGGATCTCAAACGTCGTGAACCCCTCTGGCTCCACCGCTTCAGTCACGATCGACTCGATGGCAGACATCGCCGGCGCCGCGGCGCGCAGCGTCTCGGGGAATGCAGCGACCAACGCGGCCTCGCCCTCGACGACGCAGTGGACACCGTCAGAGGCGTTGAGCACCCAGCCGGTCAGGCCCTGCGACACGGCCAGGTTGAACACGAAGGGGCGAAAGCCCACGCCCTGCACGATGCCGGTGACGTGCAGCTGGAGCGCCGTCACGCGTCGAGCGCCCGCTTCTTGTGGGTCTCGGCCACGAACCGGTTGTTCATGAGCACGAACAGCTGATAGGCCTGATCCAGCAGCATCATTGCATCGAGCGCGGCCCGTGCATCTAGTGTCTCGCGCGGGTTGTCGAACGATTCGCCGTGGATGAATGCGTTTCGCATGCTGCGCATCTGCCGCCATCGAATGGGGAAGTCGCGGTAGCCGAGTTCGGCCGCCATCTCCTCGAACTTCTCGCCAGCCAATGTGGGGAAGAGTTTGCCCAAGCGCATCCCTACCGAACGTTCGGTGTCCAGCACGAGCGCCACCACTTTCGGTTCGGCCCCACGTGCCGTCATCATCCGGGCGAGGATGTCCTCGAAGACGGTTTCGAGGAACGTCGAGACGAGGATGACGACGACCTCGTGCTCTCCGTCGCGGTGGTAGCCACGGATGCGCTGGTCGAAGCGGCGCAGGCGGTCGGCGGGAATCCTGCGTCGCGAAGCTCCTGTGGACTGGCAGTTCGGGCACGGCACCTGGCCGTTCTCGAAGCCGTTCTCAGGCGAAAGGAACAGGCAGGTCGGGCACTCGTGAAAGACCGGAGGCCGATCGCGAGGAGGACCGTTGTGCTGGCTCTTCTTGTCGTTGTTATTCGACATGGAAGGAATGATACCGCTCGCGAGGGTTTCGGTGCGCGCTCAGTCGTGCGCGCGCGCATCCTTGAGTCCAAGGCGCCTGAGCAGCGAGGCCTTCGGGCGGCCGGCCGCATCCCACCCGCGGTGGCGATAGTAGGCGCGGGTGAGGTCGGCGATGGGCACCGGCCGTCCCGGGTTGCCCGGCTCAAGGTTCTCGGTCAAACTCCGCCCGGGCAGGGTGTCGTCAGCCGCGGTGACGCCGAAACGAAGCGCCAACTCCCGCTCCAGCGCGAAGCCACGGCGACCGACCTGCCAGAAGCCGCCGAAGCCCCAGCGCTCACCTGTGGCCAGCTCGATGGCCCGGATGTGCGGGATGAGCGGCATCGGGATGGCAAGCATCCCGCTCGGAAGGGCCCGCAGGAGTGCGAGTGGCCCCGAGGCTATCGACAACGCAGCCGTCACTGCGTGACCCAGTGGTTTGCGCTTGTGCCGCACGACCGGACCCGGCAGGACGGCGTAGGTGGTGAACAGACACGTTCCCGTAGCCGAGACAGCCTCCATGAGGTCCTGAAACATCGCAGTCAGTGCCGGCTTGCCCCTGGTCGAGGTGCGCTTCATGTCCAGCCCGAGTCCTTCGAGCGCGACCATGTAGCCGCCGTTGAGGTGGCAGCCTCCGCGGTTCGAAGTCGCATAGCCCAGCGCGTGTCCGAAGGCGCCTCGCGGCTCGTACGCGGCCAGCTCGAGGCCTTTGACGTGCATCGCATAGTCCGAGGCCTTGTAGCGTGCCCCGAGCGCGCGGGAGCCGTCGGCCAGCTCAGCGCCGAATCTCCGGCGGTACGCGATATCTGACAGCAGGTCGAGCAGCCCGTCAGTGCTTCCGAAGCGCACCGGGAAGTCGGCGACACCCTGCTCGGCCAGTTCCATAGCTAGCGAGAGCGTGACGCCGGTCGTCATCGTGTCCATGCCGAGATCGTCGAGGAGCACGTTGGCTCGGCAGATGAAGTCGAGGTCGGGATTCTCCAGGTTGGAGCCCATGAGCACGAGCGTCTCGAGTTCCGGACCCTTGACCGAGCGGCCATCCACCTCCACGACCCGCGCGCATCGGATGGGACAGCTCATGCAGCCACTCGTGCGTGTCAGCCGGGTGTCGGCCATGCGCTGACCGGACAGTTCGGACGCACCGTCGAAGCGTCCGCGTCGATAGTTGGATGTGGCGACGATGCCCAGCTCCTGCATCTCGGGCAGCAGACCACCCGTCCCGTAGGCGGGCAGCAGCTTGCCGGTCAGAGGATGGGCCTTGAGCGTCGATGTCCACGCCTTGATGTGGGTCGAGAAGCGCTGCGGATCCGCGAGAGGCACGTGCTGGCTGCCGTGAGCAGCGAGCCCCTTGAGGTTCTTGGCTCCCAACACCGCACCCAGGCCGGCGCGCCCCGCCGCCCTCTCTCCGGAAAGCAGCGCCGCGTACCGGACGGCGTTCTCTCCCGCCGGGCCGATGACGAGTGTCCCGCAGCGTGTCGGCGTGGAGGACGAGGCACCGTCGGTTGGCGTGCTGGTACTGACGGCGGCCGCGAGGGCGCTCTGGGTCGCCGAGGTGGTCAGGCCCCATACGCTCGCGGCCGGATGGAACTCCACACCCTCTTCACGCACCTCGAGCCAGACGGGCTCGCTGGCGGCACCGGTGATGACGAGTGCGTCGACGCCTGCCTTCTTGAGATAGACGCCGAACGGTCCACCGCAGTTGCTCGAGGCGACGATCCCGGTCAATGGCGAGAGCGAACTCACATTGAACCGCGACGTGGAGGGAGCGCCACTTCCGGTCAAGGGCCCGGTGCTGATGACGACCACGTTGGCGGGGCCCAGGGGGTCGCACCCCGGCTCGAGCAGGTCGTAGAGGATCTTGGCGGCCATGACCTTCCCGCCTACGAACGCACGCCTCTCATCCGTGGACCAGGGGTACTCGCGTACCGAGCTGCTGGTCAGGTCGATGTGCAGGACATGTCCGGCCCATCCGCCGCTCATAGCGCGGCCTCAAGGATTCCGAGAATCTGATTGAGATCGGCGTCACGAGGCGTGGTCGACATCGATCCGTCGTCGAGCGCCGCCTGCGCGATAGCCGGCAGCATCTTTACTGTGATGCCCACTTCGCTCAAGCGTGTGGGCATGCCCGCACCGCGCGCGTCGCTCAACAGGCGTCGTACGGCGGCGATGGATGCACTCGGGCGGGCTTCGGTCGGCGTTCTCGCGTACTCGTCCGGCCCCGCCAGATGAAGCAACAGCTCCCCGTACCGCTCCGAAGTCACGGGAAGGTTGAACTCCATGCACCACGGCAAGAGGATGCCCATCGCCTCGCCGTGAGGGGCTCCGGCATGTCCTCCGCACGCGTGACCTATGGCGTGGACGATGCCGACCATGGCGTTGCTGAACGATGCACCCGCCAGCGCAGCCGCCGTCGCCAGTGCGTGGCGATGCGAGGCGTCCCTGCCGTTTGAGAGAGCGAGTGGCAGGTGGTCGCGAATCAACTCGACGGCGGCGCGCGCGTAGGCGTCGGAGAGCGGGTTAGCCTGCCGGCTCGTGAATGCTTCGACGGCGTGGCAGAGCGCGTCCATCGCCGTGGAGGCGGTCAGCCGGGGAGGGAGTCCGACGGTCATGCGCGGATCCAGCACGGCCACATCGGGAACCAGTTGCGGGGAGACGAACGCCATCTTCACGTCACGCACCGCATCCTTGATGACCGCGACGCCCGTGACCTCTGAGCCGGTCCCGGCGGTGGTGGGGACCGCCACGAGAGGCACCATGGCGCGGGCGTTCACGATGCCGGCTCCCCGTCGGTCCATGAGATCATCACCGCCGATCGTGAGGACGAGACTCGCCCCCTTGGCAGTGTCGAGAACCGATCCGCCACCCACTGCCACGATGCCATCGCAGCCGGACTCACGATAGGCGCGAGCCAGGTCGTTTACGACCGACACCGAAGAGTCGACGGGCACCTCGGCGAACACGGCCACGGCAGGGGTGCCCCCGTCGGCGAGTGCGACTGACACGATGTCGGCAAGGCCAAGCTCCCTCAACTGGCGATTCGTCACGAGGATCGGCCGGCGCACTTCCATCACGCCGAGCTCGTAGGGGATCTGCTCGATCGCATGCTCACCGGCGAGCAGCTTGGCTCGGTTGGAGAACTCGAAGTAGGCGGGAATCATGTGCCGGCCTCCTGTCGGGGCGCCGTGAGTTCGGCGGATCCGTCTTCCGATGGCCCGCGCGCTACGTCGGGGGTCGCGATCGGTGCAGTGCGACGCAGGAGACCGGCGTACGCCCGCACGTGACCGAAGGGCTCCCGGGTGGCAGGCCGCGGTAGGATCCTTCGAGTCATGAGATTCGGGTAGAGGTAGCCCTCCACGATGTGGAGGCAGCGCACGAGCGACATGGCCAGCCCGATATCGCCTGCGACGGTCGCTCGGTTCTCGGCGAAGCCCTGGAGGATCGGCTTCACCCCAAGCAGGACGGGCACGGCGGCGTCGGCGCTCTTGAAGCTCACGAGCAGGGTCGGCACATGAGCGCGACCTGACCCCAGCGCGGTGAGCCGCTTGCCGGTCAGGCGCAGACTCGTGCGTGGGCTGCCGGGCAGGATAGCCAAGGTCACCGTCGTGTCGTCGGGCCACGATGAGACTTCGGCGCGGACGCGCGGATCGATGCGTGCGCAGGCGACAAGACCTCGCCCCATCACCGCGAACACGAGGCCTGCGACAGCACGCTTGGCGCGTTTGGCCGTGATCATCACCGCTGGTGCCATCGCTGCCCCTCCGACGCGCGAATCGAGCCGTGACCAGTGTAGCGCTGCGCGCAGGGCTTCAGCGCGCACCATGCAAACGAGCCCCCTCGGTGACTGAGGGGGCTCGCGGTGTTCACCTGCGCGAAGGCCTCATGGGCCAGCGCGTCGCATTCGCTAGACGAGCTCCACGCTGGCGCCGGAGTCGCCTGCCGTGCCGTCGAGCTCGTTGGCTGCGTGGTCGAGCTTCGCACGAGCCTCGCCGAGCAGTACCGAAGCCTGCGCGACGCTCACGCTCGGACGACTGAGATCGGCCTGATCTGCAAGGTGGTGGATCTGCTCCAGCCACTGCTGAGCCATGGCCAGCGCGTCATCGGCTTGGCCGATCATCAGCTTCATCTGGTCGGGGTTGACGCCCTTCTGGCACATCAGCACATCACAGCCAAGCGGAGAGGTCGTCGAGAAGCTTCTTCTTCGGCATCGCTCCGACGAGCTTCTTCACTACCTCGCCATCCTTGAAGACGAGGAGCGTCGGAATCGACAGCACGTCGTACTTCGTGGCGGTGGTCGGGTTCTCGTCAACATTCAGCTTGCCGATGGTGATGCTGTCATGCTCGGCCGCGAGCTCCTTGAGTACCGGCTCCATCATGCGGCACGGGCCGCACCACGGTGCCCAGAAATCGAGCAAGAAGGCCTTGCCGCTTGCTCCGACGGTTTCGTCGAAGTTCGCATCGGTCACCTGTACCAGGTCCGCCATGTGAAACCCCTCTTTCTGCCGGTTATCAGATACTGCACACGGTCGCGCTGTCGATATAGCGTAGTGCCTCGAACGCCGCTGAGGCACCCTTCGCCGCCGCGGTTATCACCTGCTTGAGTTCCGAGTCGGTCACATCGCCCGCTGCGAACAGGCCAGGAACCGACGTTCGACCGTCGTGGTCGATAAGGATGTACCCGCTATCGGCCAAGTCGCACAGGTCTCGTGCGAGCTCGTTCATAGGGTGTACTCCTACGAAGATGAACACGCCGTCCACCGGCAACACCATTTCGGGTTCACCGGCGGTGGATGCGAGCCGCACTCCGGCGACCTTTCCGTTCTCGCCCAGTATCTCGGTGACGGTGCGGCTCCAGTGCATCTCGATCTTGTCGTTGTTGAAGCAGCGCTCCTGGAGACACTTGGTGGCGCGCAGCTCGTCGCGCCGGTGGATCACATGAACGCGTGAGGCGAACCTCGTGAGGAACATCGCTTCTTCGACCGCCGCGTCTCCGCCGCCGACGACGCACACGACCTTCTCCTTGTAGAGCGCGCCATCGCACGTGGCGCACCACGACACGCCGCGCCCGGTGTATTCGGCCTCGCCCAGCACACCGAGTTTGCGCGGGATGGCGCCGGTGGCCAGGATCACCGAGGTCGCCACGAACTGCTCGTCCTCGCACGTGAGCTGAAACGTCCCGTCATCGAGCTGCTCGATGCGGTCGACGGGCGAAAACGTCCTCAGGATTGCACCGTGCTCCTCGGCTTGCTTGGTCATGAGATCGCCGAGCTCAGCACCCGACAGCCCCTGGGGGAACCCGGGATAGTTCTCGACCCAGTCGGTGGTGATGATCTGTCCGCCAGGGATACCGCGCTCGAAGACGACCGTCTTGGCCCGCCCGCGAGCGGCGTACAGGGCTGCGGCAAGCCCGCCGGGCCCTGCGCCGATGATCGCGATGTCGATTCTCTCGTTGCTCACTGCGTTGCTCCTTGCGTCTGCTCTGCCGATGCGTCTTGGCTGGCTTTGATCTGGGCGATGAGGGCTTCGGCTTGCTTCTGTATCGCGTGCAAGTCCGGATCCGCCTTCGTCAGCTCGACGACCTTCTCGAACTGCGTGAGCGCGCCCTCGAGGTCGTTGCGGCCGTTCAGTAGCACTATTCCGAGATTGTAGTTGCCGTTGACGTGGTCCGGCTGTGCCTCCAGAACCTTGCCGATCTCCTGGATCGCCCGGTCTGTCTGGCCGGCGTAGAACAACAGGGTCGCCAGATCGGCTCGCGCATCCAGATTGTCCGCGGACAGGGTCAGGTAGCGCTGGTAGTACCTCAATCCGGGCTGCGACCATCGGATCTGCGAGGCCGGATCCTCTTGTATGCGGGCTTGCTCGGTGAGCCCGAAGTAGAAGTTCGCCATCCGCAGCAATGCCTCCGCGTCATCCGGGTTGTTCTCGAGCGTCACCAAGGCGTCCAGCGCCTGCTGCTGGCTGGGGCTCAGCAACTGCTCGAACTCGGTCGGAAGGCTTGCGGTACCTGCTGAGGGAGGCCGAGTCGACCACACGATGACGATGATCGCGGCGAACACGCCGAGCGCGATGGCCAGGATGCCCAACGGGACCTTGTAGCGCTGGAACGGACGGATGATGTAGCGGCGAGCGAAGCCGCCCTCATCCCCGTCGCCGTAGCGCATGACCGTCATGCCAAGCGTCTGAGCCTTGAGGAGCATATTCAAGTCGTTCGTCACCAAAGTGACTTCGCATTCAGGGCCCTCGGTCTGACAGGTCTGCATGGCGGTGGCGAGAATCTTGTCGTCGGCCTGTCGTGTGCTCAGGCCCTCAGGTAGGGGCCGATCGGTATCGAGCTGGGCCACCCGGAGGGTGCCGCCGTCGGGGAGTGATACCCCCTCGATCAAGGAGCCGTCCTCGCCAAGCTCAAAGAGCAGGCGGGTGACCTCCCGTCCACGGAAGCGAAGGTCAGGATCGACGCGCGCGGTCTTGATCTTGTCCAGCTCGCCCAGGACCGTCTCGGGGATGACGACCTCAGCCCGCGGGAACGACAGTACGGCGTTGGGATCTGCGAGCAGGACGTTCGTGTCGAGGATGACGACCTTCCTCATCTGATGACCTTTCGACGTGTGGTTCAGCGTGAACGCGAACAACGCTCGTTCGCGTGAATCGATGCGGGCACCCCTCCGGCCACCATCATCCCGTCTAGTGTACGCCGTCGGCGTCATCGGCATCGACGTCGGCGATTCGCACACGTCGGACGATGTAAGCCAGCATCATGCCGAGAATCACCAGCACCCCCCCAACCACGGCGATGCGATCCAGGTACGAGGCCCTGACGGTGACTTCCGCGCTATCGAGCACCAGCTGACCTGCAAGGATGTCGACTGCGAGCCGCCCGGAGACTGAATGGCTGAGGTCTATGGGGATTTCGAGGAACGACTCACCCGGCTCAAGCGCCAAGGTGGTGACCTGCGAGTCGAGCACGTGCGCGCCGCCACTGGCCCGGGCGCGGACCGTGACCGCCAGAGTGCGATCGCCGGCGTTGCGGACCGTGATCGGCACGTCGCCTTGTGCCCCGGCGAGGGTGATCGGCTCAAGCGCGAGGTTCACGCCGCCGAGTGCCGCGTCGGCGAGGCGCTCGGCGGTCGCAGCGAACGCACGTCCGCGGTCGGCGGCTGCCCATCGTCCATCGGGACCGGCCCACGCAGAGCACTGTGCGATGAACGAGTCTCGCTGAGCGGTGACAGCGTCAGGCGCCCCCTCGCCCGCCGCGGAAGAGAGCGCATTGGCCGACTTCCGGGCGGCGGCCACGACCCCCCAGTAGTCGGCAGGCGCCCCATCGGAGCTCCGGGCCGCGAGCAGCTTGACCGTGCGCTTGGTCGGGCGCACGGCATCCCGAGCGGTGCGGAATCCCGCCCAAGGGGCAAGCTCCATCGATCTGACGAAACCACTGAGGGCAGCGACCTCCGCATCGCCGGGCCCCAGCTCGATCACGGCGGTGAGCGGTCCGAAGGCGTCATCGTCGATGGCGCGAGCGAACGCGGCGCTCACGGCCGCAGACGTGTCCTCTGATGTGATAGCGCTCGAGAGTCGGGAGTCTGCCACGAGGACGGTAAGTCCCCCGGGCTGGGTCTGATACGAGGTGGGCTGTGCCGTGGACTCGCCCGTTCGGGTGCAGTCTGCCTCCACAACGGCGTAGCGCACACCCGCTTGCGCGAGGCGGGTGATCGCACTTGACGGGATGCACCCGTTCGCGGGGACCGTTCCCGTCGAGGGTGTGGTCTCGAGCGCAGCGAACGTCGCCGACAGGCCCTGCTCATACTGGGGGAACACGTCGGCTCCGAGGCCTGCAGCCTCGAGGTCCGAAAGCGCCGGGTCCGAGTAGCCAAGCGATGTCAGTTCGAGCCGCCCGGTACCCAGGGCGCCGCGCAGTGTTTCGAGGGCGTTCGCGTACTCCTTGCTCACGGGCGAGTCCGCGGGAATCGTTTCGACGCCCTCAGGCCCGATGAACTCGTAGCCATCGGTGATGCGGCTCCACTCCTCAAGCAGTAGCGGCGAGATGGCGAGCGTCACCCGCGCCGTGGGCTCGCTGAGTACCCATTCCGCCAGCCCCTGGGCGTCGTCGCGTGATCGCGTGAAGCGCGCCGGGTCAGCGACGAATCGCCCCTCCGGGTCGGCCAGCGGTTGGCCGGAGATGCGAGTGACGAGGGCGATCGTCAGGCGGGGCTTCGCTTCGTCGTAGACCCGCAGTCCGGTCTTCAGCGAGGCGGTGCGCTGGGCGCCGTCACCACTTACGACTACTTCCGCCTCCACAGGGTAGACGCCGGGCAGAAGGTCGAGGTCGTCGGTGGTGCGTTCGAAGAAGGTCTCAACCGACCCCGGCGAAGTGACCTCGAGCGAGCGCGTGCGCTGAAAGATCAGTCGACCGGTCGGTCGCTGGACACGAAAGCGAACCCACACCCGTGTCGCGTCGCGCGGCACACGAGTCCGCACGAGGTAGCCGAAGGTCCCGCCTGCGGCGATGGAGGGGTGCGTCGTCTCCAAGGATGCGACCGCGCCCGGGAGCTTTGAAGTCACCGTCTCCACGCGCAGCGCTGCCGCCCGGCTGCTTCGCTTGGTATCCGGCTGGGCGACGCCGGGTACCGCAGGCACCGCAAGCCCCACGACCAAGGTCAGTGCCAGGACGCGTGGCAGTGCGCGCCTGAGCGCAGTATGTGGTTCCTGTCTGATGAAGGCTCCCCGCTCCGATCACACGCAGCAGGCGCGCTTACGGGTACGTGTACCATAGGTGCGATACGGGCAAGTAGGATTATCGCACGCCCACCAGAGAGGACTTCGATTCCGCATGTCTCAGCGCGAGAACTCCACAGTCGTGCCGGAGCTGCTTCCGCTCATCCCGCTGCGCGACGTCATCCTGTTTCCGAACCTGGTCGTCCCGCTCTTCGTCGGCCGAGAGCGCTCGATTCGCGCGCTCGAGGAGGCGATGCGCCAAGAGCACGTGGTGGCGCTTGCCACCCAGCGTCACGCAGAGGTGGGGGATCCGGAGCCCGGAGATATCTTCGAGATTGGCTGCATCGCCACCGTGATGCAGGAGCTCAAGCTGCCCGACGGCACGGCCAAGGCGCTCGTCGAAGGCAGTTCGCGCTTCAGAATCCTCGAGTACGTGCAGACCGATCCGTACTTCATCGTTCGAGTCGAGCACATCGAGGAGCCGCTGGGCGTCGATCTCGAGACCGAAGCGCTCATGCGTACCCTGATATCGGACTTCGAGAAAGCGGCGGAGCTCGGCAAGCCGATTCCGCAGGAGGTGCTCGTCGCGGCCTCGGCGATCGAGGAGCCGGGTCGGCTCGGCGACTTCGTCGCGTTCCATCTCAATCTGAAGGTGGAGGAGAAGCAGGAGATTCTCGAGGCCATCGGGTCGGCTGAACGCCTTGAGCGTGTCGCGCGGTTCTTGCGAAAAGAGCTCGAGATACTCGAACTTGGCAGCAAGATCCAGAATCGCGTCAAGGACCAGATGAGCCAGTCGCAGCGAGAGTACTTCCTGCGCGAACAACTCAAAGCGATTCAACAAGAACTCGGCACGTTCGATGAGACGCAGGCCGAGATCGACGAGTACACCAACAAGATCCGTGAAGCGAGCATGCCTGAAGCGGTCGAAGAGAGGGCGCTCAAGGAGCTGGGTCGGCTGGAGAAGATGCCGTCCGCTTCCGCTGAGACCGGTGTCATCCGGACCTACCTGGACTGGCTGATCGGGATGCCGTGGAACGATGAGTCCGAGGAGAAGCTGGACCTCGTTGAGGCCCAGGGGATCCTCGACACGGACCACTACGGCCTCGAGAAGGTCAAGGAGCGTGTGCTCGAGTATCTTGCTGTCCACAAGCTCACCGACAGGATGCGTGGTCCGATCCTGTGCTTCGTCGGACCTCCCGGCGTGGGCAAGACGTCCATCGGTAGGTCGATAGCGCACTCTCTCAACCGGGAGTTCATTCGGATCTCGCTCGGAGGGGTCCGAGACGAGGCGGAGATCCGCGGTCACCGGCGCACCTACGTAGGGGCTATGCCGGGCCGTATCGTGCAGCAGATCAGCCAAGCGAAGACCCGCAACCCGGTCTTCATGATGGACGAGATCGACAAAGTGGGCATGGATTTTCGGGGAGATCCGACGTCTGCGCTGCTCGAAGTCCTCGACCCGGAGCAGAACTACGCGTTTCAGGACCACTACCTCGAGGTGCCCTTCGATCTCTCTGACGTCATGTTCATCACCACCGCCAACCTGCTCGACCCGATTCCGGCGCCGTTGCGCGACCGCATGGAGGTCATCCACTTCCCGGGCTACACCGAAGACGAGAAGCTCCATATCGCACGCCGGTACCTGGTGCCCAAGCAGCTGACAGAGCACGGACTGACTCCGGGCCGCCTCGATGTGACCGATGCCGCGATCAGCGAGATCATTCGCAGGCACACCCGAGAGGCGGGTGTTCGCAACCTCGAGCGGACCATCGCGGCGGTCTGTAGACAGGTGGCCCGCAAAGTGGTCGAGGGCAAGCGCGGCAAGACCACCGTCAGTCCGCGAACGCTGCACAAGTACCTCGGCCCCCCACGGTTCTCGTTCGGCCTGGCCGAAGAGAAGGACGAGATCGGCGTGGCCACTGGCCTCGTCTGGACGGAGGTCGGGGGCGACGTCATCTTCATCGAAGCCACAACGATGCCCGGGAAGGGCGCCGTCATCTTGACGGGCCAGCTCGGTGACGTCATGCGCGAGTCCGCGACGGCCGCACTCACCTACATACGCACACGCGCCAAGAGTCTGGGTGTCGAGGTCGACTTCGCTGACACCAGCGACCTGCACATCCACGTACCCGCCGCCGCCATACCCAAGGACGGCCCGAGCGCGGGCATTACCATGGCCACGGCGCTCGCCTCGGCACTGGTCGGCTGTCCCGTCAGGCGGGATCTGGCCATGACCGGCGAGATCACGTTGCGGGGGCACGTGCTGCCCATCGGCGGTCTCAAGGAGAAGCTGCTTGCCGCGCATCGGGCCGGCATCACGACGGTGCTCATACCGAAAGACAACACGCGTGACCTTGAGCTCCTGCCGCCCCACGTGCTCGAGGATATGGCGGTCGTCCCGGTGGAGACGATGGACGAGGTTCTCGCACTCGCGCTGGTCAAGGGCTGTGGTCCGGGCAAGTCTCGTGGCACCGGAGTGAGCAAGAAGACGTCGCGAGCGAAGCCCGCGTCAGGTTAGCGTCGGCACGTACGTGTGCTCACGAGGAGGTAGTGGGTGAAGGTTCTTGTCACCGGCGGAGCCGGTTTCATCGGCAGCAACACGGTGTTCGCGCTGCTCGCCGCCGGACACGATGTGCTGGTCATCGACGATCTATCGACCGGCCACATGGGCAATCTCGACCCCCGGGCCAGCTTTCGCAAGCTCGACATCCTCGACGACGAGACTCGTGTGGTCATCGCGGAGTTCGCTCCCGAAGGCGTCGTACACCTTGCGGCCCAAGCGAGTGTGAGTGTCTCCGTGGCCCAGCCCGAACGTGACCGGGCGGTCAACGCCGAGGGTACCCGGAGGATCGCAGTCGCGGCGCGCGATGCGGGTGCTCGCGTGATGGTGTCGGCGTCAACAGCTGCAGTCTACGGCGAGCCGGAGATGGTCCCGCTCATTGAGACGGCGCGCAAGGCCCCGATGAGTCCCTACGGGTCATCGAAGCTCGAGGCCGAGGGGCTCATGGCCACCGAGCTGCGGGGGAGCGGCACAGACTTCGCCAGTTTCCGTTTTGCCAATGTCTATGGACCGCGCCAAGACGCGGCGGGCGAGGGCGGGGTCGTGGCGATATTCTGCGACCGCATGCACCGCAGCGAGCGCCCCGTACTGTTCGGAGACGGGTCGCAGACGCGGGACTTCGTGTTCGTGGGCGACGTCGTGGCTGCGATCATCGCGGCGCTCAGCGCAGCAGCTCCCCTGGCCGCTGAAGGGCCGGACGGGCCCGCGTACAACGTGGGGACCGGCGAGCGGACGAGCGTGAATCAGCTTCTCATGTCGATGCGCGTGGCCGCCGGGTACTTCGGGCCGTCGGATACCGCTTCTTCCCGCGAAGGGGACATCCTCCATAGTGCACTCTCCCCATCCAAGGCGCAGGCCGCGCTGGGCTGGCGCGCGGGCGTCGAGCTGGAAACGGGACTGGCGATGACATGGCGATGGTTCGCGGCTCAGGGGTGAGCGAGAGCTTCGAAGAGCGGAGTGTGCGGCTTCGGGCGTCGTACGAGGCCAAGGCTCGCGCTGAGCTAGCCGCGGCTGACGCCCTTGCGCCCGGAGCGGACACCGTGCGCTGGAGCGGGGACCCACTCGCGTCCGTGGTGGTCGTCAAGGGCTCGCCCGGGCCCGCCGAAGCGTGCGGCGGCCCTGCGTTGAGTGGTGCCGACGGCGAGGCGCTTCACAAGGCTCTGGAGGCGCTCGGATGGGATCCGCCGCTGGCGTTCATGACACTGTCGTCACCGATATCCGGACTTGACGACGGTGCGCGCGCAGCGCGACTCCGTCTGCAGGTCGAAGCGATCGACCCGCGCGTGGTGATCGCCCTTGACGCGGTTGCGGCGGACGACCTTGCACGCGCGTTTGAGATTCCCTCACTGAAGGCGGGCTCGCCGGTGGTGTCGGACGGAAGGCGCATCGTCGTCCTGAGCGGGTTTGAGGCCTCGCTCGGTGACGAGCGGCTCAAACGCACGGTGTGGCGAGAGCTGAAAGCCGCAGCGCCGGATGGCCCGGTATTCTGATGCATCGGCCCCGAAAGGGCCCGTGAAGATGAGAAGGGCGCCCACTGGCGCCCTCAGACTCACGTGATCGCTGCGGACCTAGTCCTGCTCGATCTCGGTGATCGCGCCCATCGGGCAGACCTCCATGCAGGCTTCGCAGCCGTTGCAGTTCTCGTCGTGAACCGGCTCGGCCGCATCCCCGACGATCTCGAGCACATTGCTCGGACACTCGTCCACGCAGATACCGCAGGCCGAACAGTCATCCTCGTTGATGATGGGTCGGGGCATGCTCACTCCTTAGTGCGATGGCGCGGTCGGCGCTCTCTGGCCGCCCGTGTTTCGTGCGTACCTTACCCACCTCCCGTGCACGTGTAAAGGGGTGAGTCTCGCGAAACACAGGACCGGTTCGGGAAGAGCGGAAGGGCACGGTGCGACGGTGGTTTGGCGTAGGGGTTCGCCGGGTAGAATATGGGTCGCACTGGCACATTACTTGACAATGGGACGCTTAGATATTATCTTCGGTCGGCGGTCGGGATGAACGGGCCGCACAAAACGTCGTAGGCGCGGGGCATGGTGCCTCGCGATGTGAAAGGGGAGCGAGACAAGATGGGCAAGGTCATAGGTATCGATCTGGGCACCACGAACTCGGCAATGGCGGTCCTTGAGGGCGGCGAGCCGAGCATCATCGTCAACCAAGAGGGCGACCGCACGACTCCTTCAGTGGTCGCGTTCCGCAAGGATGGCGAGCGCATCGTGGGCAAGGCCGCCAAGAACCAGGCGGTCACCAATCCGGACAACACGATCACATCGATCAAGCGATTCGTCGGACGGAAGTTCGCCGAGACCGTGAGCGAGCGCAAGACGATCTCCTACAGCGTGGTCAAGGGCAAGGACGGTCGCAGCAGCGTCGAGATCGAGGGCAAGGACTACACGCCCGAGGAGATCTCGGCGATGGTGCTGCAGAAGCTCAAGGCCGATGCCGAGAAGTACCTGGGTGAGACCGTGACGCAGGCCGTCATCACCGTGCCGGCCTACTTCAACGACATGCAGCGGCAGGCCACGAAGGACGCCGGCAAGATCGCGGGCCTGGAAGTGCTGCGTATCATCAACGAGCCGACCGCAGCTGCGCTCGCCTACGGCCTGGACAAGGGTCACGAGAATCAGACGGTCCTCGTCTTCGACCTCGGCGGCGGCACCTTCGACGTGTCGGTACTCGACATCGGCGAGGGTGTGTTCGAGGTCAAATCCACTAACGGCGACAACCACCTCGGCGGCGATGACTGGGACCACATGGTCATCGACTGGCTCGCCGACAAGTTCCTCGGCGACACCGGCATCGATCTGCGCGCCGACAAGATGGCGTTGCAGCGTCTCAAGGAGTCCGCGGAGCGCGCCAAGATGGAGCTCTCGTCGGCACAGACCACTCAGATCAACCTCCCGTTCATCACCGCCGACGCATCGGGTCCCAAGCACCTGGACTACTCGCTCACACGTGCTGAGTTCGAGAAGATCACGAGCGAGCTGCTCGATCGCACCAAGAAGCCGGTTGAGTCCGCGATGAAGGACGCCGGTGTCAAGGTGGGCGACATCGATGAGGTCATCCTCGTCGGCGGCTCGACCCGCATGCCCGCGGTCCAGGAGATCGTCAAGAAGATCACCGGCAAGGACCCGCACATGGGCGTGAATCCGGACGAGGTCGTCGCAGTTGGAGCGGCGATCCAGGGCGGGGTTCTCGCGGGCGACGTCAAAGACATTCTGCTCCTCGACGTGACACCGCTTTCGCTGGGTGTCGAGACGCTCGGTGGGGTCATGACCAAGCTCATCGACCGCAACACCACGATCCCGACTCGCAAGAGCGAGGTCTTCACGACCGCGGCAGACAGTCAGACCTCTGTCGAGGTTCACGTGCTGCAGGGCGAGCGCGAGATGGCATCGGCGAACAAGACCCTCGGCCGATTCCACCTCAACAACCTCCCGCCGGCGCCCCGCGGCGTGCCGCAGATCGAAGTGGCCTTCGATATCGACGCCAACGGCATCGTGAACGTGTCGGCCAAGGACATGGGCACCGGCCAGGAGACCAAGATCACGATCACCGGCTCGACGGCGCTCTCTGACGAAGAGGTCGACACGATGGTCAAGGACGCTGAGGCCCACGCGGACGAGGACCGCAAGATCAAGGAGCAGGCCGAGGTCCGCAACACGGCCGACAGCCTCGTCTACGCCACTGAGAAGTCCCTGAAGGACCTGGGTGACAAAGTCCCCGCGGAGACAAGGACCGCATGCGAAGAGGCGATGGCCGACGTGAGAAAGGCGCTTGAGGGCGACGATGTCGATGCCATCAAGTCCGCGACCGAGACGCTTCAGGAGGCCAGCTACAAGCTCGCCGAGATCGTCTACCAGGACGTCCAGTCCTCATCGGGCGCCGATGACGGCGCGGACGCTGCACCGGCAGAACCTGCTGATGACAACGTCGTCGACGCCGACTACGAGGTAGTCGAAGACGAGGAAGCGTAGTCATGGCCGACGACGAAAGAGCTCTCGACTCTGCGGTTCCGGATGAGTTCGATCCGGAACTTGCAGATGACCTCGGGGCCGAGCTCGAGTTCCGCGGCGACGTCATGGAGGACGAGATCGAGAGCGCGCGCGCCGAGGCTGCCGATTGGCGGGACAAGGCGACGCGCGCTCAGGCCGACTTCGAGAACACCCGGAAACGACTCGAGACTCGGCACCAAGACGCCCTGCTCAGAGCAGGGGAGCGCATAGTGGAGGCACTTTTCCCCGTTCTTGACGACCTGGATCGCGCCATCGATCACGCCGTCGGCGACGGCAGCGATATCACCGAGGGGCTCGACGCAGTACGCCGCAAGCTCCTCGACGTGCTCGTCCGGGAGGGTTGTACGCCGATCGATCCCTTCGGGCAGCCGTTCGACCCCAACCGGCACCAGGCCGTTCAGATGCAAGAGTCCCTCGAGGTCGCAGACCACACCGTGGTCGATGTGTTCCAGAAGGGCTATGAGATGCACGGGCGTGTGCTGCGTCCGGCGATGGTCGTGGTGTCTACCGGAGGCCCGGCGGGAGAGTAGGCGACTATGGCGCCGAGCAGCAACTACTACGACGTTCTGGGCGTGAGGAAGGACGCCTCGTCCGACGACATCAAGAAGGCGTTTCGCCGCCTCGCCCGTAAGCACCACCCCGACACCGGTGGCGACGAAGAGAAGTTCAAAGAGATCAACCAGGCTTATGAGGTCCTCGCTGACGGCGAGAAGCGCAAGCAATACGACCAGTACGGTCAGTACTTCAGCGGACAGGTGCCACCCGGCGCGGGCCGGCCGCAGGGGGGCAGGGTGCGTGTCGACAACGTCGACCTCGGCGACCTGGGAGACCTGTTCGGTAGCGTATTTGGCGGGGCGGCCGGTCGAACACGTGGTCCCCAGCCAAAGCGGGGGCACGACATCCAGATGGAACTCGGCCTGACATTCGAGCAGGCGTACGAAGGTAGTTCGGTCAGAGTCGAGGTCGAACGCACAGAGCCTTGCGATGCATGTGCGGGCAGCGGGGCCAAACCCGGGACCTCGCCGGTCTCGTGTGCGCCATGCGGCGGACGCGGTGCCGTGAGCGATGGTCAGGGCATGTTCGCGTTCTCGCGGACGTGTCCGACATGCGGTGGCAGTGGCACCGTCATCGAGGAGAAGTGCTCGAAGTGCCGTGGCGCCGGCAGGGTGAGGCGTCGGCGCCCCCTCACCGTCAACGTGCCCGCGGGTGCGACCGACGGGGGAAGACTCCGGTTCAAGGGCAAGGGTGAACCGGGCGAGGGCGGCGGCCCGGCTGGTGACCTGTACGTGGTAACACGAATCTCGCCGCACCCCTACTTCAGCCGCGATGGGGCCGATGTGGTGCTCGAGTTGCCGATCTCCGTGGCGGAGGCGGCCCTCGGCGCGGAGGTCCGGATCCCCACTCCGGACGGCGGGCGCGCGAAGCTGAAGATTCCCTTCGGCACACAGCACGGCAGGGTGTTCAAGATGAGCGGGAAGGGCGCTCCCCGACTCAAAGGCACCGGTCAGGGCGACCTGCTCGTCAAGGCGAAGGTGGTAGTGCCGCTAAGCCTGTCGGAGCGGCAGAAGGACCTGCTCGGGGAGTTCGTCGCGGAAGGTCACGAGGATATCAGAGCACACATCGGATGATTCCTGGGCAGACGCGCGCGTCTGGCATGCGAGGAAGGTCTCACGCACATGGCACGGACAGGCAGGGAGCGACCCCTCTACATGATCAGCGTGGCCGCGGACCTCGCGGGCGTGCACCCTCAGACGCTGCGAATCTATGAGCGCAAACAGCTCATCCAACCCCAGCGCTCGGGTGGCAACACCCGGCTGTACTCGGACGCCGATATCGAGCGGTTGCGGCTTATTCAGGAGTTGACGCAGGTCGAAGGCATCAATCTCGCCGGAGTCACCCGCATCATGGGGTTGCAGTGCGAGATTGACGCGCTCCGGGCCGAGCTGGCCTCTGCGCATGCCCACATCCGGCGCCTCGAACGCGAGCGCCTTCAGGCCGAACGTGCGCGCCACGTGCGTACCGCGCTCGTTCGCGTGCACAGAGGACCGGTTGCCCGCAGAGAGGGCGGTGAGTGACATGGCTGACATCCCGAAGCCGCAGTTGGACGAGCGTGACGGAGCAGCCGGGTCCACCTCGACCGTGCAACGCACAGGCGACCGTCGGAGCGGCTTCGTTCGCTGGCTCGAAGGCGTCAACAGTGGCGAGCGCTTCGGAGGGCACGGTTGACAGGCGGTCGCCTGGGTGTGGACACGCCTGATCAAGGGTCGGCCGGCGCCGGCTTGAAGCGTGAAGCGGTAGCGCCCTCGTGAAGGGCGTGCACTGTGTCTATAGAAGCGTTGCGTATATAATCATCTGTTACGACAACGGTGAGGGAGGTCAGGGGCTTGTCGGGTCAAGTTGCGATGAATAGTGATAAGCCTCGCGGCGCATGGAAGCCGAATAGGCGCTGGCCTGCGCTGCTCGGTACCATCGACTTCGGGATGGTGGCTCTGGCTGTCCTGGTGAATCAGGGCGCCCCCCGAGAACTGCTCATCGCGTTTGCGGTGGCGGTCCCGCTGGTGGCGCTGATGACGGGAATCTACTCGACCCGACTGCACTTCGACGCCCTTGCGCGCGCTCCGCACATGGTCGGAGTGGTGACGGCGGCATTGATGCTGCTTGTGACCCTCGACTTCCTAGGGGTCGAGCTCGGGGCAACGCCGCAAGACGTGCTGGGTTTGTGGCTCGCGGGAGCCGTCCTGGTGCCACTCGGCAGGTTGTTGGCTGCCCCGGTATACAACGCGTTGTTCCGAAAGGGCGACACGCGTCGGGCGATCATCATCGGCAGCGGTTTTGCTGCGGTGCTTGTCGCGGAGAAGATCGAGACACATCCGGAGCTTGGACTCGTGACCGCGGGTTTCGTCGATGATGGGCCGCGCACCTCGGTGCGCGGACGCAGCGAGCCATTGGTTGGCGATGTCTGCCAGATACACGACATCATCGATTCCACGGGCGCCGAGGTCGCCATATTCGCCTACACGCACAACCCGACCGAGGAGATGCTCATCGCGCTCTACCAGATGCCACCGAAGGTCGAAGTACTCATGATGCCGCGATTCTTCCAGTTCGTGAGCGCTGGGATGAAGGTCGAGGACCTCGCGGGGTTGCCCCTGCTGCGCCTTCATCGCCATGAGCTGACTGCGCCCGAGCGTTTCGTGAAGCGCGCGGAGGACCTGATCATCGGGGGTCTCGCCGCGCTACTGTTGCTGCCGCTCCTGCCTTTGATCGCGCTGGCGATCAAGCTCGATTCCCCTGGACCCGTCTTCTTCAAGCATGAGCGCATCGGTCTGCGCGGTAAGCCGTTCTACATGTACAAGTTCCGGTCGATGTCCGACGGTGCGGACAAGGACAACGAAGCGCTGGAGCAGTTGGGCGAGGACGACGCGCGTGGCCTGAAGAACAAGGCCGACTCGCGAATAACCAAGGTCGGTGCGTTTCTTCGCAAGTCCTCCATCGACGAGTTGCCCCAGGTGATCAACGTCCTCAAGGGCGAGATGAGCCTGGTCGGTCCTCGCCCTGCGGTGGCGGCCGAGGTCGCAGTCTACGACGAGTGGCAGAAGAAGCGCCTCTCAGTCGCCCCCGGCATCACCGGCATCTGGCAAGTCAACGGTCGTTCCGACGTGCCGTTCGACGAGCGAATCTGGCTTGACTTCATGTACATCGACTCGTGGTCCGTGTGGCTGGACCTGAGTGTGATGCTCAAGACGATCCCCGCCGTTCTTACAGCGAAGGGTGCTTACTGACATGACACGCGGCGTGCGCGAGGGGGCCGAAGAGACCTTGTCGCCACGTGTGCTGTTGGTGTCTCAGCCGACCACTGCGGGGACGGCACGCCACGTCGCCGACCTGGCGGCCGGCCTGATTGCGAGGGGCACTGACGTCACCGTCGCGTGCCCGACGAGCGGCATGTTGCCTGAACGGGCTCGTCACGACGGGGCGTCGGTCGTTGAGCTTGCGATGAAGCGCGAGATCAGCCCGCTGAGCGATGCGCGCGCGTTCTTCCGGCTGATGCGCCTGTGCCGTCAGCTCAGGCCGGACGTGATCCACCTTCACAGTTCGAAGGCAGGTTTCCTCGGACGCCTGGCGGGCCGGATGGCCGGCGTACCGGTTGTCGTCTTCACGCCGCACTGCTGGTCGTTCCAGTCGGCAAGCGGGCGAAAGCGGCGCATCTACCTGGCGCTGGAGCGGTTCGCATCGCGCTTCTGTGATGTGACCGTGACCGTATCGGAGCAGGAGCGCCGCGAGGCCGTCGAAGAGGGCGTGCTGTCCTTCGACAAGGTCCGCGTCATCCACAACGGCGTCGGGCCGCGTGACTTCCAGGCCGCGCGCTCAGCGGTGCGCGACATCCCGTTCGTCTCGGTGGGACGGCTCGACGAGCAGAAGGGCTACACGTATCTGCTCCAGGCGCTCGCGGGCCTTGAACCCGGTGCGCAGGGCATCAGCGCGACCCTCATAGGTGACGGCGCTCTGCGTGCGGATCTCGAGCGCGAGGCCGCGGAGCTCGGTGTCACTGAGCGCGTGCGCTTCGAGGGCGAACACGACGACGTAGGCGAGTACCTGAGGCGCTCACGGGCATTCGTGCTGAGCTCCCTATGGGAAGGGCTGCCCTACACGATCATCGAAGCGATGGCTGCCGGCCTGCCCGTGATCTGCACCGACGTCGGCGGATGCAGCGAACTCGTTGTGGATGGTCAGACGGGATTCGTCGTGCCGCCGCGCGACCCCGCCGCGCTTGCCCAAGCGATGCAGCGCCTGCTGCACGACGACCTGTTGCGGATCGCGATGGGTACAGCAGGGTATGAGCGCGCCCGTTCTTTGTTCCGCGTCGAAACGTGCGTCGAGCGCAACGCCGAGCTGTACGCTGAGTACCTGGAGAGCGCTGCTGTCACGGCCGCTGTCAGAGGTCGGCGCGCGTTGTTCTCGCCTGCTTGGACGGCCATTCTTCTCACGGGCGCCCTGGCGTTGGTCGGAGTCCTTGCCGTGTCTGAAGTCGCGCTGGGCGACCGCATCGCAGACGGAGTGCGGGTTGCCCGTGTCGACGTGGGGGGGATGACGCGCGACGAGGCGGTCGCCACGTTGGCCGCCGTCGGCGACGCGCCGGTGACCGTCGAGATCGTCGAGGAATCCACCGCAATCGAGATCGTGCCCGCCGACCTCCGGCTCGAGGCCGGCCAGGCGGCCGAGGCAGCCTACCTTGTCGGGCGGGTGGGGGCCGTGCCCCGGCGGGTGAGCGAGCGCGTCGACGCAGCGCGCGGTCGGCTTGTCCTGCCTGTCGAGGCGGAGCAGACCTCTGCCGTCGCCACGGTGGTGGCCCAGGCGCGGACGGAGCTGGAACGGACCCCGGTCGACGCCCGCTTCGAGATCTCTGATGGCGAGCTCGTGGTCGTCCCTGACGCACCGGGTGTGCGCGTCGACGAGCCCGCGTTCCGGCGCGCGCTTGGCGCCGCCGTGCTCGCCCGCACGCAGGCAGAACGCACCGTGCGGGTTCCGGTCACCCAGGTTCCGGCCGCGGTGACAGCGACGGCGGCCCATGAGGTGTTCGCCCCTGTCAAAGAGTGGACGGCACGCGACGTGACAGGCAAGACCCCCGGCAAGGACCTGGCGTTTCCGCGCGAGCGCGTGGCCGAGCTCGTGACTGTCGTCGAAGGGAAACCCGCGATCTCCGAGGCGTCGCTTGCTTCCTTCGCGAACTCATCCCACGTCGCCGAGCAGGCGCCCGTAGACGCGCGCTTCACGGTCTCAGGGAACCGGGTGAGCATCGTTGAAGGCAAGCCGGGTACGACTCTCGACACCTCAGCCAGCGTCCAGGCTCTCGAGAAGGCTCTCGATGCCGGCGAGGGGTCGTTTGACCTTGCGCTCGCGAAACGCCAACCCAACGTCACCGCTGACGACCTGAGGCGCACCGGTATCGACCGCGAGATCGCTTCGTTCACCACACGCTTCCGCCAGGGCCAGGACGGCCGTGATGTGAACATCAGCCTCACGGCCGACCATATTCGTGGAGAGGTGCTGGGAATCGGAGAGACGTTCTCGCTCAACGAGATCACGGGCCCGCGCAACAAGGCGACGGGCTACCAGGAATCACTCATATTCTCCAACGGGAAGGTCGTGCCAGGCGTCGGTGGAGGCGTGTGCCAGGTTTCGTCGACGGCGTACCAGGCGGCGTTGCATGCGGGCCTCAGGATCGTCGATCGGCAGAGCCACTCAATGGCCGTCACCTATCTCGGCCCCGGCCTGGACGCGACCGCGTACTACCCGATCGTGGACCTGCAGTTTCAAAACTCACGGAGTTCGCCGGTCCTCGTGTGGGCCGATGTCAAAGGCGATGAGCTGACGGTGAGCGTCTATGGAAGTGGCGAGAAGCCCGACGTGAGCATCGAGACCGAGGTGAAACGCACGATCCCGTTCGAGGTTCGCGAGGTGCTTGACAAGACGCTCGCACCGGGGAGCCGCGTCGTCGAGACGGTGGGCCTGCCGGGATATGTAGTAGCGTCGTATCGCAACTTCTTTGAAGATGGACGCATGGTGCGGCGCGAAGCGCTGGGAATCGACGAGTACCAGCCGCGGCACCAGTACGTGCGAGTCGGGTACTGACGAGGGCGACGGAAGGTAACGGCACATGGAGACGTGGGATTGGGTACCGTTCCTCAAGCGGCGCAAGGTGTCGATTGCGGTCGTCACCGTTCTGACAGTGGCGGTCACTATGGCGGTGACGTTCATCGTTCCGCCCACCTATCAGTCGATAGCGATTCTCATGGTGCAGCCGCTCACTGATGGCCAGCCGCTGGCCAATCCGACGGCGGTACAGCTGGTGGCACGCAACATGGGCGAACTCGTGAAGAACCCTGCAGTGGAGAAGGCGGCGGCCAAGGCGCTCGGGCGCGCGGGACTCCAAGGCGAGCCGGAGTATCGCGTGACCGAGGGTACCGGTCTTGTGCAGGTCATCGTCGTGGGTACGAGCCCAGAGCAGTCCGCGAAGGAGGCCAACGCGCTCGCGGCGGCCTTCATCATGGAGAAAGGCCGGATGCTCGAGAAGATGACGGTTTCGAGCAACGCGATGATCGAGCAGCAGCTGGCGTCGCTCCGTCAGCAGATCGCCGACACCGAAGTGAAGCTGAACGAAGCTCGGCAGGTGACTGATGGTGAGGGCGAGGTAGACGCGATCCAGGAGTCGCTCGACTCACTGAAGACCGCGTACGAGGGTGTGCTCTTCGAATCGCAGCAGCTTCCCAAGGCGCGTGCGACTCTCTCCACCTCGATTCAGCAGATCGTCGAGGCGGTCCCCGAGCCTGAGCAAGTGAGCCCACGTCCGGCGCTCAACCTCGGACTCGCTATCGTCGGCGGCATGCTGCTCGGTATCGCCTACGCCCGGGCCACGGACTGAGATGGACGCGGCGATCGCTTCGCCGGCCCCGCTGACGCGCTTAGAGCGCGCTGGCCGTCAGTTTGTGTGGCTCTGCCTGATCGGAGGCGTCGGTGTGGCGCTTGCCGTGCTCCCGACGGTGCAGGCGTTCGCCTTGCTGGCGGGTCTCGCCGCGCTCCTGCTCATGACCCTGAGTCCTTTGGGGGCCCTGTCCCTCGTGTTGCTTGCGATACCGCTCGAGTTCGCCGTCCTCGACATCGGGGCCGTGGGTCTCACGGTCATCCAGATCGTGATGATCCTGCTCGCCGGGTTCATGGTCGCCGAAATGCTCGCAACAGGGCACCTCAGAGTGGCGAAGACCCCACTTGATGTACCCATCTTCGCGTGGACTGCGGTGCTGTTCCTTGGCGCGGTGCAGGCGGTAGACCCCGCGGCGACCATCAAGAAGGCCGGGTTCACCGTGGTCTTGGCGCTGCTGTTCTATCTCGTCGTCGACAAGGTACGCCGCCTCAAGACGGTCACGTGGCTCATGGCGTCGCTTGTGGCGGCATGCGCCGCAGTGGGGGCCTACGGGATCTGGGTGTCGTACCTGTTCATCGAGGAGGGCGTCGTGACCGGCAACGCGCTCGTTGTCGGCTCGGAGGGCCTCACGGTGCCACGGGCATCGTCCACGGTGGGCGACCCAACGCTCCTCGGGGGTCTCATGGTCATCTCCATCCCCATTGCGGTGGCGTTGTTCATCCGAACGCGGGGGTGGAAGCGCCTGCTGTCTGCTGCCGCCACCATCACGCTCTTCATCGCGCTCGGATTCACCTTCACCCGCGGGGCTTGGATGGGGGCCGCTGCCGGGCTTGCCTTCCTGGCTATTGAGAGGCGCTCGCGTGCCATTCTCATCGCGATGGTTCTTGCCGTGGTGCTGCTCTCGCCACCTGCCGTCTGGGATCGCGCCGCATCGAGCCAGAACCTGGGCCGCAAGGAGATATCGCACCGATTCGACTACTGGCGAGGAGCCGTGTTCATCGCCGACCGGCACCCGCTGCTGGGCTCGGGCATCAACAACTTCGAGTACGAGTATGCGCGCCTGCCCCTGCCCGAGACCGCGCAGCGCAATGCCATCCACTCGCACAACGTGATACTGATGTTGCTCTCCGAAACCGGGATCCTTGGGCTGCTCGCATTCGGTTCGTTCATCGTCATCGTGCTGGTGCTGCTGTTACGTAAGGCGTTGCACGACACGTGTAGCGACCGAAGACTGTGGCGAATCGCGATCGCCGCCGCCATCATCGGGAGCGGCGTGCACCAGATGTCCGACACGTTCCTGCTCGAGCCGACGATGAACGCGATCGTGTGGATCTTCGCCGGACTCGCGGTCGTTCTCGACGCGGGACTTATCGACGACGGCACGGAGTGCGAGACCCTCACGCAGGGCACGAGGACATGAGGCGACTCGCGCAGGTCGTCTTCAACGCTGAGGGCACGGTAGGCGGCGAGCAGAAGCATGTGTTGCACCTTATCGACGGGCTTGACCGCACGCGCTTCGAAGTCGAGGTGATCACGTGGGACATCCCTGCGTTCGCCGATGAGCTCAAGGCGCGGGGCGTGCCGCACACGTCGGTGACCGCAGAGCGGATACTGGACCGCGCCTTGCTGCGCCGACTCGAGCTGCTCATTGGCGAGGGCCACTATGACATCGTCCACGCTCACGGTCACCGGGCCGGGCTTCTCGGACGTCTCGCAGCGGTCCGGGCCGGGTCCGATCACGTGGTGTGGACGTGTCATCTCGCCGAGAACAAGTCCGAGCGCCATCCGATCGTGGCGTGGGGGTACCGGCGGGCACTCGGCTGGCTGGACGCGCGAACGGACGTCACCGTTGCCGTGTCGCCGTACCTGCGCGAGTGGCTGATCGAGCACGGCACCGACTCTGCGCGCTGCGTTGTGATCCCGAACGGTGTGGATACGACCGTGTTTCATCCGGGCGAATCGGACCCGGGACTTCTGGCCGAACTCGGTCTTGAACCGGGATCTCCGGTCGTGGGCTGCGTTGCGCGTCTGACCGAGCAGAAGGGCGTTGAGACGTTCCTCGAGGCCGCGGCCCAGATAGGTGCGCGGGCGCCCGGCGTGCAGTTCGTGCTCGTCGGCGGAGGCCCCCTTGACGCGGAGCTCAGGCGACTCGCTGAGGATCTCGGTGTGAACGTCGTCTTTGCCGGCGAACGGGGCGACATCCCGCAGCTTCTGCGGGTTTTTGACGTTGCGGTCGTGCCGTCCCGCTGGGAGGGCGCGTTCTGCTTCACCGTGCTCGAGGCGATGGCATCAGGCGTTCCTGTCGTATGCTCCGACATACGATTGTTCTCCGACGTGGTGGAGCCGGGGGTTCAGGCGATGCTGTTCGGTGTCGGGGACGCCGAAGCGCTGACCCGTTCGGTCATGGCGTTGATCGATGCGCCAGACGTGGCACGGGCCATCGGGCAGGCCGGCAGGCAGCTCGTCGCCGATGAGTACACCGTGGACCGGCTCCGCGAGCGTGTAAGCGCACTGTACGAGGGACTGGTCGGAGGGGAAGGGACCTGAGCGAATCGAGCACCACGCGCGCTGGCGTCGTCGTGTCGGTGATCTTCACCACGTCGGCGGTGCTGGGCTTCGTGCGTGAGATCGTGATGGCGGCCTACTTCGGCGCTTCGGCCGAGATGGACGCGCTGCTCGTCGCGCTCATCATCCCGAACTTCTTTTTGCACATGCTCGGCGAGGCCTCGATGGGGGCCGCCGTCGTGCCGATCTTCATCGCCTTCGTCATGCCGCTGGCGTCCAAGGAGCAGCGGCGGATCGTGGGATCGGCCTTCACGCTCATCGCGCTCGTGCTCACGGCCGTCGCGGCGGCCGGAGTCATCTTCGCCCCGCAGTTGGCAAGCGTGCTGGCACCGGGCTTCTCCGGCGATCAGCTGCAGCTGACCGCCGGTCTCATTCGGTTGCTTACTCCGACCATTCTCGTCCTGGGCTTCTCCAACTTCGCCGTGGGTATTCTGCACTCGCTCAAGCACTTCGGCCCTGCGTCGGCGACGGGGGTCGTGTTCAACCTCGCCGTCGTGCTCGTGACGATCCCACTCGCAAACTCCGTCGGGATTCTCGCTCCCGCCATCGGCGTGTTCGTCGGATGCGTGCTGCAGTTCGTGATCTTGCTGCCGACTCTGATCGGAACCGGGCTGTTCCCCTCAGTAGGCGTGAGCTTCCGTGACGACGCCCTGGTTCGGATGTGGGGCCTGTTCTGGCCGCTCTTCGTCGGAGGTTTGATCGTCACGGCTCTCGACACCGTCGACAAGATCGTCGGGTCATACCTGCCCGAGGGCAGCATCTCCGCGCTCGCGTATGCGACCAAGATCGCCGGTGGCCCGTCACGCATCTTCGCTATGGCGATCTCGGTCGTGCTGTTTCCCGCGATGGCCAAGAGCGCGGCCGAGAAATCGCAGTCGCGCGGCGACGTCATCGTGAAAGGGGTGAACCTCGCGGCATTCCTGACTCTCCCGTGGACGGCGCTTCTGATCGCGCTGTCCACGCCGGTGGTCTATCTGGTGCTGCAGCGGGGCGCCTTCGACGCGGCGGCCACGACCCTTGTCGCGATTCCGCTCATGGTCTACTGCCTTGGTGACTTCGCCGATGGCATCTCCACCATGGTCAACAATGCCTACTACGCACACCACGACTCCAAGCGTCCTACCTATATCTATGTGACGACCAATGTCATCCGTGCCGTGGCGGTCCTGAGTCTCGTTCCGCTTGTGGGGTACATCGGAATCGCGCTGGCGCAGGTGATCGCAGTCGATCTGGCAATCATGTGGCTGCTGTTCGGGCTGCGCCGACATGTTCCCAACCTCGACCTGAAGGGGCTCGCCGCCGGCTTCGGCAAGATCACGATTGCGGCCGTGGCCTGTGGCGTTGCGGCTTGGGCGATATTCGATGCGCTGTCTGCTTTCGCAGAAGGGAGTCAGGTCCGCACCGTGGTCGCACTCGGCACCGCAACCATCCCGGCACTTGCCGTGTACTTCGTTGCGGCATCACTTCTGAGGTGCCGCGAGGCGGCCGAAGTGAAGCTCAGATTCGTCGAACTCGCCAGTCGGCGTCTGCGGCCGAGAAAACTGTGAGCCGAATCACAGAATATGCTCAAGTCGGGCCTTAAGTTGCCCGATACTCTGTGTGCAAGGTCACAACAGGGTTTGACATCAGGATAGTTAGCACGAAAAGGCAAACCGCTCGTGAGGGCGGGACGCAAAGCCAACGGGACTTGCGCTTCACGCAAGTCGGCCGGGTTGCCGAAGCTGGACACTCTTTGAGAGGGGACCGCGGAGCAACTCGACCGCAGGTCCCTTCTACATTGGGAGCCCAGCATCATGCATCGCCACCTACAAGCCATAGCTCGCACGTTCACCCCGGCCCTCGTGGCCGCTCTTCTCGTTTCCGCCATTCAGGTCGCGCCGGCCGCGGCGGCCCCTGCAGAGCCGCGGAGCATCTCGCCGTTCGGCATGTGCTCTCATCTGCTGTGGGGCTACAGCAACACCGAAATCAACAGGGAACTCGACCTGATGAAGGCCGCGGGCACCGCATGGGTTCGCCCCGACGTGTCGTGGCGTGACTTCGAGACCGCTGACGATACCTACAACACGACGCTGGTCGGCAAGCTCGACTACATCGTCGCCGGTGCAGCCGCGCGTGGCATGAACGTTCTGCCGGTTGTCATGGAGATCCCGGATTGGGCCAACGGCGGCAAGGGCATGTGGGTCCCGCCGATCAACGACGCGAAGTTCGGCGAGTTCATGACCTACATGGCGCGCCGCTACGCCGGCAAAATCACCTATTGGGAACTGGGCAACGAGGTCAACGAGTCGGCGTTCTGGGCGGTACCCCGCGCGGAGTCGCCCGCTCGCTACACCCGTTGGCTGCAGGCCGGCTATGCGGGCACCAAGGCCGGCAACCCGAACGCCCTCGTCATCTCCGCTGGCCTGGCCGGCAGTGACTACAACTACCTTCAGGAGATGTACGACGCCGGCGCGCAGGGCTCGTTCGATCTGCTGGGCGTGCACCCTTACACCCGCGGTCGCAGCCCGTACGCGACCGACGCCATCACCCCGTCCTCCACGTTCGACGGCATGAAGATCATGAAGTCGGTCATGGAGCGCAACGGCGACGCGACCAAGAAGATCTGGGTCACCGAGATCGGTTGGCAGACCTCGAACACCGGCGTGAGCGAGGCCGTGCAGGCCCAGTACACTTACGAGGGCTTCAAGCGGCTCTACGAGGAGTTCCCGTACGTCGAGGCCATGTTCACCTACGGACTCCGCGACAACGGCACCGACCGCAGCGTGGGCTACTACCACTACGGACTCATGACGCGCGACTACACTGCCAAGTCCGCGCTGGCATCCTTCCGCCGGGCCTACGATGAGTTCGGTACGCTCGTCGTGACGCCGCCTGCACCTGAGCCCACCCCGGCTCCGGCCCCCGCACCTGAGCCCGCCCCGGCCCCCGCGCCCGCCCCCGCCCCTGCACCTGAGCCCACCCCGGCTCCGGCCCCCGTCCCTGCACCCGCACCCGCCCCCGCACCTGCACCTGCACCCGCACCTGCACCTGCACCCGCACCTGCACCCGCACCTGCACCCGCACCCGCACCCGCACCTGCACCCGCACCTGCACCCGCACCTGCACCCGCACCTGCACCCGCACCCGCCCCGGTCATGACGGTCAAGCTCGCGACCTCGGCCAAGACGATCTACATCGGCCAGAGTGCCACCCTGATCGCCAGCGTCGACCCGGTCGCCGCGACCGCCCTGCACATCCAGTCCCGCCGCCCTGGCGCCAGCGAGTGGACGACCGCGACCGAGATCGCTACCGATGAGACCGGCCGCGTGATCTGGGCGATTCAGCCTCGCGTGACGACCGAGTTCCGCGCGGTCACCGCTGATGGGCTCAGCGTCTCGAGCGTCGTCAAGGTCAGCGTTCGTGCCCGGGCCAGCGTCAAGACCTCAGCGAAGACGGTGCGCCGCTCCTCATCGGTCACGATCAGTGGCATGATCGTCACGGCCTCGAGCGGCACCATGAGCGCCTCGTCGGCGCAGGCCTCCGGCACCCGCGTTGTGCTGCAGCGCAAGAGCGGCTCGAAGTGGGTCAACGTCCGGACGATCACCACCAAGAGCGCCGGTAGCTTCTACACGAACGTGCGCATGACCTCCCGCGGCACGGCACAGTACCGCGTCGTCGTTCTGGGCTGTGCCGAGAACCTCGGTGCCGCCAGCAACACTGTGGCGGTACGCGTTCGCTAGATCAGCGACCGGCCTATCGAGTTGAATCAGGAGCGCCCCTGCGGGGGCGCTTCCTCGTCCAAGCGCACCACCCCGGGCAGTTTGCCCGAAGAAAGGAGCGGTATCGCGTCGACGAGCACCGGGGTGAGAACAACTGAAGCGCCCGTGAGCTGAGCGAACCGATCTTGAAGGTCCGCGAGCTCGGCCTGTGTCCGCTCCCCATATCGTTGGTTGGGAACAATGAGCAGAGTCAGTGAGTCGCGCGAAGTCTGCTGGATCTGGAACCGCGCGATTCCGTACGTCGGCCTCACCAAGCGTTCAAGCAGGATACCGGACACCTCAGCGCCCCCCGAGAAGACGAGCACATCGTCGATATGCCCGGTCACCTGGCCCATCAGCGGGAAGGGTCGCCCGCACGGGCACGAGCCGCTCACGGGATCGCCTTGGTCGCCGGTTCTGAACCGCAGGAGTGGTTGCGCCGACTGCATCAGGGGAGTTGCGATGATCTCGTGGGTTTCAATGCCTCCGGGCTTCGTCACCGGCACGAACTCGACGTAGTTGATGTCGGAGTTGATGTGCATGGAGCCGTGTTCGCATTCCGATGCGATGGCGAGGATTTCCGTGGACCCGTACTGGTTGAATACGGGAGCGCCGAACGCCTCCTGGATTGTCGCGCGCATCTCGTCGGTGAGAGTTTCGGATGTGGTCATCACCCGGCGCACGCTGTCGAAGCGGACGCCACGGTCAAGTGCATGCCCGGCGAGCGCCGCGATCGACGTCGCATAGCCGTAGACGAAGCGCGGCTGTCTCCGCAGCATCCCGTTCGTCCACTGCTCAAGCGCTTTCGGCGAGCGCACGGTGATTCCGACGACCCACTTGCGTTCGAGGGCGAGCCGCACGCGGCGTTCGAGGGTCGGAATCGCGGGCCGAGTGAACCACGCTTGGCGCTCGCCCCTCACGAAGCCCGTCCAGTCCAGATTACGTTGGAACGTGCTCCAGCCCAGGTTGGAGTAGGAGCTGCTCTGATGTACCTGAGCTGCTACGCCGGTCGAACCTCCCGTGTAGACCACCTTCAGGTCGGTAGGGTCTTGATCGTCGGCTATGAGCTCGCGCCCATGCTCGACGATCGTGCTCCGGCCGACCGTAGGGAGGTTCGCGTAGTCCGCGCGCGATCGGATGTCCGAAGGATGAATGCCCAGCGCATCGAAGGACGCACGGTAGTACGGGACGTGTTCGTACGAATGGGCGATGAGGGTGGTGAGACGCTGCCACTGAAGCTGAGCGACCTCATCTGCCGTCAGTGCTTCGACCGTCTGGAGCTCGGCGACCATGCGGTCGAACGGCTTGCCGGCCACCCGCAGCGCGACCGGAAGCAGGAGTGCGGAGACATGTTCGTCGAGTCTCATGACGGTCTGTCGGCGTCCGGATCGTCTTTAAGGATCGTCGCGAGTGTCGCCGTTAGACGGTCGAGTGCCCGGTCTCTGTTGAACTCGGCCACCACGTTCGGTGCGGGCGCGGGGAGCCGTCCATCTCTCCACATGTTGTACTGCTCTGAGAGTGCGTTCGCCATGCCCTCTCTATCCCCGGGACGGCAAACGAGCCCCGCACCACTGCGCCGCACGACATCGGTGGCGACCCCCTCGGGCGCCTCGGCGATCACGGCGGCCCCCGAGGCGAGGTACTCCGGCAGCTTGCCTGTCAGGATGTCGGCGCTCTCAGGCTCGGGGCCCAAGACGAACAGCAGGACGTCAGCTTGGCGCATCCGCCGGACCGCCTGGCCATGAGGCACGAGGCCGGTGCGCTCGACGCGTTCCGACAAGCCGCGTGCTGTGAGTGCCGCCTCGGTGTCGGGGTCGCGCGGACCCACGAAACTGATGCGAAGGTCGCGCGCCATATCAGGGTCGGCGAGGAGCCGCGCCACGGCGTCAAGGAACGTATCCGGCTTGATCGAGAGTTGGAATGTGCCCACGTACGCGACGCAGAAGCCCTCGTGAAGTGGCATCGGCTCGTCGGGAAAGTCATTCGGGTCGAAGCCGTTCGGGAGCAGGCTCACGCGCGTGGCCGCCGACGGGTTACGGCTCACGAGCGCATCGGCCCACGGCCGAGTGGCCGTGGTGATGGCGGCCGCGTCACGCGCGATCTGCGACTCGAGCCGACGCGCGAGCCACGCGTGCACCGGCGTCACCGGCGGGAAGGCATAGCACCCGACGACCGGGTCCATGAGTACCGCGAGCCACGGCACGCCAGTGCGGCGCGCGAACCGGCGCGCGATGACGTGCGCGGTGTACGGCGGACCGGTCGAGACGACCGCATCAAACGGCTCTTCGCCATGGAGCCTGTGCGCTTCGCGCACGGCGAAGGGGGCCCAGCCGATTTTCTCATCCGGGAAGAACAGAGCACGCAGGAGCTTGACCGCTGGCTGGGGGAGCGAGGTGTAGCTGCGCTCGGGCTCGGGCGGCGGTGCCGTCGGCTTCGGCTGCTGCGCCATGGACTCGCCGGTCCTCTCGCGTGCCAATCCGCGGCGCAGCCCACGCAGCCACTGGAGCGCCCTCGTCGGCTCGAGCGAGTAGGCCGTGTGAGTGGTGACGTTGACGGGAAGCTCGTCAGTGAGGGTCTCGTCGAACAGGAACGTCGGCGGATCCGCCACGGTGAGCGCGTGGACTTCCCAGCCGCGTCGGGCGAGCCCCGCGGCGAGTTTCCCGGCACCTTGTGACTGGACGCGGCTGACGGGTGGAAATCCGTAACTGACGAGCAGTAACCGCTTCATGCGCTCAGTATAGGGCTATGATTCACTGTGATCGTGGAGCGAAGAGAAGGAGGGGGCGTGACGGATCGTCCGCAGCATCCGCCGGTGTTGCTGTACCACAGCATCGCCGAGCTCGCTCCGACACCGGACGCCGGCGCGCGCGCGTTTCGCAGCCAGATCGCGCTCCTGAAGCGCTCCGGCTACCACACCCTGACCCCGGCCGAGTTCCTGACAGGGCTTGATGATGGCGAGTGGCCGCGGCGGAGCATCTTCCTGACGTTTGATGACGGTTACCTCGATTTCCATGACGTCGCGTGGCCGATCCTTCAGGAGTTCGGGATGACGGCGACCGTCTTCCTCGTCCACGACGCGCTCGAAGGCGGCATCGAGGCGTGGCGCGGGCCGACGTACCCGGTCATGCCGCCGGTGTGCGGGTGGGACAAGGTTCTCGCCATGCGCGGTCAGGGCGTGTACTACGGTTCGCACACGTTGTCCCATGTCGAACTGAATCATGCGGAGCCCGCCGAGGTCGTCGAGCAGGTCACCCGTTCCAAGAGTCTGCTTGAGCAGCGTTTGGGTGATGAGGTCGCGCTGTTCTCCTACCCCTACGGCGCAGCTTCATCGGAGGCTCGCGCGGCGGTGGAAGCTGCGGGCTATGAAGCGGCGTTCGGCGTCAGCCCCGCCGCGCCGACACGGTTCGAGCTGTTCCGGCGAATCGTCAAGCCGGCGAAGACACTGACGTCGTTCAGGCTTCGCGTCTCGCGCGCCTACGAACCGCTGCGCTGCGCGCTCCACGTCACGCGCGGTGAGAGGTGCTAGCCGAGTCGGTGAGCGGGATCACGTAGAGGTGCTTGCCGCCTGGGGTGAAGGGGATGTCGTCCACCAGACGTAGGGCGAAGTGCGCCTTGCGGCCGTTGTTGCGTTCGAACTGTGCGTCCAGGTCGGCCAGGGCGTGCCGAACGGAGTCGGCCGCGCCGGGAAGCGTCACGACAAGCAGGTCGAAGGAGTCCGGCTTCACCTGCCGGAACTGGAACCGGACGATTCCCGGCGTGCTTTCGACAAGCTCCTCGAAAGCGAAAGGCGTAACGAAGCTACCGTCCGACAACGTCGCGCAACACGAAGTTCGACCGATCAGGTTGCGCATGCGAGGCAGCGTGCGTCCGCACGGGCACTGTCCGGGCAGCGAGCCGCCGAGGTCCCTCAGGACGTAGCGGAGCAACGGCACGCCGTAGTTCAGCAGTGGTGTGACGATGACGGCACGGGCATCTCCGGTCCATTCGGTCCGCTCGAACTCGACGAGGTTGAGTTCCGCGTTCACGTGCATCGAGCCTGCCTCGCACTCTGATGCGATACTGAGGCATTCCGTCGCGCCGTACTGGTTGAAGACCTTGGCTCCAAATGCCTCCTCGATAAGCTGTCGCTGTTCGTCGACGAGCGTCTCGGAAGAGCTCATGACCGCCCGTATACCTTGAGGCTTCACGTTATGGGCCAGCAGGTGCGCGGCCAGCGGCGCAAGTCGTGAAGACGGTGTGCCGTAGACGAAGCGGGGCTCCCAGTGGGCCAGACGTCGCGCCCAACCATCGAGGGTCTCATCCGAGAAGGTCAGCTCTCGTGCCAGCCACTTGCGCTCCAAGGTGAGTCGCAGCGCGCGCTTCGCGCCGCCCGCCGCGCTGAAGGTGAACCACGCCTGCCTCTCGCCTAGCCGGAAACCCGTCCAGGTCATGTTGCGGATGAGAGCGGACCAGCCGTGCAGGAAGTACTCGGGGTCGTAGCGGTACTTCAGCGGGGAGCCGCTCGAGCCGCTCGTCGTGGCCGCCATGAGCCGTTCGCCGTGGCTGTCGGTGGCGATGAAGGAAGCGAACTCGGCTCTCAAGGTGTCCTTCTCGAGAAGCGGCAGACGCGCGTAGTCTTCCATCGAGCGGATGTCGTCCGGCCGCACGTCGAGATCGTTGAAGAGCGCGCGGTAGTAGGGGACGTTCGCATAGCAGTGGGTGACGAGTGCCCTCAAGCGTGCGAGCTGGAGCTGGTGCAACTGCTCCGGGTCGAAGCGCTCTGATGCGACCAATTCGCTCACGAGCCGCGGATAGGGTCTGCGGCCAAGGTGGTACAGGGCGGGGAGGTAGAGGGCTGCGGCGGCTTCGTCGATGCGGAGTCGTCTCATGGCGCCTGATCCTTCGAACGTCTGTCAAGAGGTACGACGAGCAAGTGCTTTCCTGCCTCGGCTGTCGCGATGTCCTCGACGAAACGCACAGTGAAGTGAGCGGTTCCGCCAGTAGTGCGGGCGAACCGCTCGTCGAGGCTGCTCAGGGCCTCTGCGATCGACTGCGTAGCCTCCGGCAGCGCCGCGACTATCAGGTCGAAGGAGTCAGAGGTCACCTGCCTGAACTGGTACCGGATGATTCCCGGCACACGGGCAACGAGTCCTTCGAAGGCGAAGGGGGTGACGGTCATGCCGTCCGAGAGTGTCACGCTGAAATCCGAACGGCCGATGAGTGAGCGCATGCGGGGCAGGGTCCGCCCGCAAGCGCACTCCCCGGGAAGTGCTTCGCCGAGGTCCCTCAACACGTATCGGAGAAGAGGGACGCCATAGTTGAATAACGGCGTGACCACGATGGCGCGAGCGTCGCCGGTCCAGTCGAGCTGTTCGAACTCGACGATGTTGACCTCTGCGTTCACATGCATCGACCCCGCGCCGCACTCCGCCGCGATGCTGAGGCACTCGGTTGAACCGTACTGGTTGTAGACGCTCGCGCCGAACGCTTCGGCCAGCAACCGCCGCTGGCCTTCCACGAGCATCTCGGAGGACGTCATGACTGAGCGTATGCCCTGCGGTCGGATGTCGTGGCTGAGCATGTGCGCGGCGATCGGAGCCAAGCGGGAGGACGGGGCTCCGTAGACGAACGTCGGACGCCACGTCGCGAGGTGGTGCGCCCAACTCGCGATGGTCTCCTCGGAGAACACCAGCTCCCTCGCCTGCCACTTCCGCTCGAGGGCGAGACGAAAGGCCCGTTTCACACCCCCCGGGGCGCTGTAGGCGAGCCATGCCTGCCGCTCACCGAGGCGGAAACCCGTCCAGCTCATGTTCCGCATGAGGGCGGCCCAGCCATGGAGGAAGTACCGGGGATCGTGGTGGTAGACGAGCGGCGTGCCGGTTGACCCGCTCGTGGCTACTGAGCTGAGCCGCTTGCCATACTGGTTCGTGGCGATGAACGACGCAAGGTTGGCCCTGAGGGTCTCCTTCTCCAGTACCGGCAGGCGAGCGTAGTCATCGAGCGAACGGATGTCGTCAGGGTGCGCCCCGAGCTCGTCGAAGAGCCTGCGGTAGTAGGGGACGTACTCGTAGCAATGGGCGAGGAGTGACTGCAGCCGCTCCATCTGCAGCGCGTTAAGCTGCTCTGAGTCGAGGCGCTCCGTCGCGATCAGGGCACGCATGAGTTCGGGATACGGCCTGCGACCGAGGCGGTAGAGGGTAGGAAGATATAGGGCTGCTGCGGCCTCGTCGGGTCTCATTCAGCCTCCGGTGACTCCGATTGGTCTGCGGCGATAGTACCAAACGCGCTGCGCCACGGCCGTCTGGGGCGCTTGTGCAGAGCTGGTTCGGGCCGAAGACGCCCTTGTTTGCGTGCCCAAGAATGGGGTAATCGAAGGGTGAGATACATGTGCTGGACGCTGATCACGGGGAACAGGAGTGGTCGCAAGTGAGACTCGACAAGTTGACGATCAAGGCGCAAGAGGCGCTCGAGGCCGCAGGTGGCATCGCCAGCGAGCGCTCGGCCGCCCAGGTGGAACCCGAGCATCTGCTCAAGGCCCTGCTCGACCAGGCGGACGGCATCGTCCGGCCGGTGCTGGCCAAGGTAGGTGCAGACGCCGGAGCGCTTGATGCGGCAGCGACGGCCGCGGTCGCGGCCCTGCCGCAGGTGAGCGGAGCCGAGGCGTCCATGCAGGTCTCGCCGAGACTCAATACGGTGCTCTCGGACGCTTTCAAGTCCGCTGAGAAGATGAAGGATGCCTACGTCTCGAGCGAGCATCTGCTGCTGGCTCTTGCCGCAGACAAGGGGGCAGCGGGCAAGGCACTCGAACTTCAGGGGGTCACGGCTGCACGGCTGGCGACAGCGGTCGACGAGCTGCGCGCCGGCTCCAAGGTCACTGACCAGAACCCCGAGGGTCAGATGCAGGCGCTGGAGCGCTACGGGCGCAACCTCACGGAGATGGCTCGGGACGGCAAGCTCGACCCGGTCATCGGTCGAAACGAGGAGATCCGCCGAGCGATTCAAGTGCTGTCGCGCCGTACGAAGAACAACCCGGTGCTTATCGGCGAGCCGGGCACCGGCAAGACCGCGATCGTGGAGGGCCTCGCCCAGCGCATCGTGGCGGGGGACGTGCCCTCGTCGCTGCGTGACCGCGATGTAGTGGCGCTCGACCTGTCCGCGATGGTGGCCGGAGCGAAGTACCGCGGTGAGTTCGAGGATCGCTTGAAGGCCGTGCTGCGCGAGGTCGAGGCGGCCGAGGGTCGCGTCATCCTCTTCATCGACGAGATGCATACCATCGTCGGGGCGGGTGCCGCCGAGGGGGCTATGGACGCTGGCAACATGCTCAAACCGGCGCTTGCGCGCGGCGAACTCCACGCCATCGGCGCTACGACGCTTGACGAGTACCGCAAGCACATCGAGAAGGACGCCGCGCTTGAGCGACGGTTCCAGCCCATCGTGGTGGGCGAGCCGAGCGTCGAGGACACCATTGCGATCCTGCGCGGCCTGAAGGAGAAATACGAGGTCCATCACGGTGTGCGCATCACCGATGGCGCCATCGTCGCGGCGGCCGAGCTGTCCAATCGCTACATCGCCGACCGCTTCCTTCCCGACAAAGCCATCGATCTGATCGACGAGGCCGCAAGCCGCCTTCGCATCGAGATCGACTCTATGCCCACCGAGATCGACCAGATCGAGCGCAAACTCACCCAGATGCAGATCGAAGAGCAGGCGCTGATGAAGGAGGCGGATGCCGCCTCCGCCGAGCGCCTGGAGTCGCTGCGGGCCGACATGGCCGCGGTGACCGAGCAGCTGTCCGGGCTCAAGGCCACCTGGCACTCCGAGAAGGACGTGATCGAGGGCGCCCAGCGGCTGAAGGCCGACCTCGACGAAGCGCGCACCGACGGCGAACGCGCGGAGCGCGAGGGCGACCTGCAGCGCGCAGCCGAAATCCGCTACGGGCGCATCCCGGAGCTCGAGCAGGGCCTAGTGCACGCGCAGGAGCGGCTTGCCGCGCTTCAGGCCGACGGCGCGATGCTCAAGGAGGAGGTCACGGAGGGCGAGATCGCCGAGGTGGTCGGCGCATGGACCGGCATCCCGGTCGCCCGGCTCATGCAAGGCGAGATGGCGAAGCTGGTGACGCTGGAAGAGCACCTTCACGAGCGCGTCATCGGTCAGGACGAAGCGGTGGCGGCAGTCGCGGGGGCGGTCAGACGCTCGCGCGCGGGGTTGTCCGATCCCGACAGGCCCATCGGAAGCTTCCTGTTCCTCGGACCCACCGGCGTGGGCAAGACTGAACTCGCCAAGACGCTCGCGGCCTTCCTGTTCGATGACGATCGCGCGATGGTGCGTATCGACATGTCCGAGTACATGGAGAAGTTCAGCGTCCAGCGGCTCATCGGCGCGCCTCCGGGCTACGTGGGCTACGACGAGGGTGGTCAGCTCACTGAGGCGGTTCGGCGCAGGCCCTACAGCGTGATCCTGCTCGACGAGATCGAGAAGGCGCACCCCGACGTGTTCAACGTGCTGCTGCAGGTGCTCGACGACGGACGCCTGACCGACGGGCAGGGTCGTGTGGTGAGCTTCAAGAACGCGATCGTGGTGATGACGAGCAATGTGGGGTCGCAGCACATCCAGGCGTTCGCCGAGGGCGGGGCTGACGAAGCCACGATGAAGCACATGCTGGAAGAGGCGCTGCGTGCGACCTTCCGACCCGAGTTCCTCAACCGCGTCGATGACACCGTCATCTTCCACGCGCTCACGATGGCCGAGCTCGAGAAGATCGTGACGCTGCAGCTTGTGGGCGTGCGCGCGCGTCTGGCCGAGCGCAAGATCGGCTTGGAGCTCACGCCGGCGGCGGTGGAGCGGCTTGCACTCGACGGCTTCGACCCGGTGTTCGGCGCGCGGCCGCTCAAGCGGCTGATTCAGCGCGAGGTAGTGGACAGGGTCGCGTCCGCCATCATCCGCGGCGAGGTTGGCGAGGGCGACACCGTCACGGTGGGCGTGGACGACAGCGGGTACGTGGTGGGGTAGGTGCTTCATTCGTCGAGCTCGTAGAGTGTGCAAGTGACTCCAAGGCAATTGTGCCGACAGTGTCTGCACAATTGCCCGGTGAGCGTTGCAGTCCGCGGGACCCTCAGTAGACGCTGGGGACCATGCAGTCCTCGGTGATGCGCAGCTGGCTCGAAACGCGGTCGCTCGCGCCTAGGGGTATTCCTTCCGAACGGGACACGACACGAGGATAGCGGCCCACGCGCACTTCACGCACCCATGGGTGTTCGTCTTCAGCGACGAGTACATCTTCGGTGAGGACCTGTTCTTCCCCGACGACATTCCGGGCTGGTGACCAAGCGCGAGAGCAGCCGTGCAATTGTGTCATCACTGATGACACGATCTTGCGGTAAGCATGGCGCGCGGCTGCGGTCAGGAGTCTCCTGCCGAATCAGGCCTTCGCGCTCTAAGTGCTCCAAGTCCACCGAGGTCACCAATCACGGGAATCCGCGCCCCGGCGAGGACGCTCGCGATGAACGCATCACCCGCAGCGAGCCGGTCGGCTACTTCCCGCTCAGTGAACACGGAGGCACTTACCGTTCTCTTGCTCGTGTCTTGCGCCACTCGTAGTGCTGCGTAGACATCGCGCGGTCTCGTCGCGCCAATCACCATGAGGTCCACATCGCTCATCTCGTCATCACGGTTCGCCGCAACTGAGCCGAAGATGAACGCCGCGCTGATGCCTCGGACCTCGCTCAGAGCGTCTCGCAGGGTCGCAGCGATGCCGCGCGTCTTGAGCGCCATCGTGCGGAGCTCCGGGTAGAGGGGGTGCATCGGATTCGCCTGGCACAACCGGCTGGTTCCCACCCGTCGGTCAGTCACGATGCCCAGTTCGACGAGGTTATCGGCCTCGACGCGAGCGGAGTTCGGGCTGACAGACAGCAGTCGTGCAATCTCGCGGATGCCGAAGGCGCACTCCGGCTCAGAGAGCAGGAGACCGATCATGCCCGCCCGCGTACGCGAGCCGAAGAGACGTTCGAGAATCATACGAGAAGCGTACTACCAGATAGGACGGTCGTCCAAGCGAATAGGACACCACCCCACCCCCAACTCGAAGTTGCGGTCCGTCAACGCCGTGCTCGGTCTTGCCCCGCTGCTTGACCCAAGGGTGTACCCTGCGGGTATGAGCCATGCGCGCGCGACAACTCGAAAGGCACTACAGGCGTCGCTTGCGGCGGTGCTGCTCGTCGCCTCTTTGGTGATTGCCCCGGCGCCTGCCGCCGCTGCCGCCAATCCACGCGCCGTCTCGCCGTTCGGCATGGCCGCCCACGTTCTTGGCGACTATCCGGAAGCTGAAGTGGATCGTCAGATCGCGCTGGTTTCCGCCGGCGGGGCATCGTGGATTCGAGTTGATATCCCTTGGCGGTTCTTCGAGCCTAAGGACGGCGTCTACGATCCGCACCCGCAAAGGCAGCTCGACTACATCTGCAAGAGGGCCCAAGCGCACGGGTTGCGCGTGCTCGTGCTCGTGATCGAAACGCCGAACTGGGCCAACGGGGGGCGCGGCCCCTGGGTACCACCAAACGATGACACCAAGTTCGAGGAGTTCATGCGCTTCATCTCCGCGCGCTACGCCGGTCGTATCGATCACTGGGAACTGGGCAACGAGGTGAACGAACGCGGGTTCTGGGACGTGCCGCGCTCGCAATCAGCGGCCCGCTACGTGCGATTCCTGCAGCACGGCTACCGCGGCGTCAAGGCCGGTAACCCCAGCGCGAAGGTCGTCTCAGCCGGGCTGGCGGGGAGTGATGACCCCTACCTCATCGAGATGTATAACGCGGGTGCGAAGGGCTACTTCGATATCCTCGGCGTGCACGCCTACACGAACGGTCGCAGCCCGTATGCGAAGCCGGACCTTTACCGGCCCGGCTCGAGCTTCGACTGGCTTCGCGTCATGAAGACGACGCTGGAGCGCCACGGCGACGGTGACAAGAAGATCTGGATCACCGAGACGGGTTGGCAGACCTCGGTAACTGACGGGAACGTCACCCCGGAGCGGCAGGCGCAGTACACCTACGACGCGTACAAACGGATCTACCAGGACTTCCCGTTCGTCGAGACGCTGTTCGTGTACACGGTACGGGATGGCAGCTTCGATCGTACTGTCCGCACGGACAACTATGGCCTTCTGCGTCGGGACTACTCGCCCAAGCCGGCGTACTCGGCGTTCAAGCGGGCTCAGATCGAGTTCCAGCGCAGGCCCTCGGCGCTGACCGCTCGTAGTTCCGACTACAGTGCGAAGGCACGGTCGTCGGTTGTGGCCAAAGGGGTGCTGTCGAGCTCGGGGCGCCCGGTGCCGGGTGCAACGGTTCGGTTGCAGCGCTACGTCGGCGGCAAGTGGGTCTTCGTTCGCTCGGCGAAGACCGACGCCCGCGGCACCTATGCGGTTCGTGCTTACCTCGCCTCGCGTGGGACCTATCGGTATCGAGTCTCGTACGCCGGCACGAAGGCGAGGCGATCGGCGATCAGCCGGAGCTTCACGGTGCGCGCCTGGTAGTGACTTAAGCTGCGAGCGGAACCGACGTTCGCGCTTGAATTGGCACATTGACCTCCGCGTGCGGTACCCTACCTGAGCCCCCATCGTCTAGTGGCCAAGGACGCTGGCCCCTCAGGTCAGAAACGGAGATTCGAATTCTCCTGGGGGCACCAATCCGGGCGATTGGCGCAGCGGGAGCGCAGGTGCTTTACACGCACAAGGTCGGGGGTTCAAATCCCTCATCGCCCACCAGAAACACAGGACCCAGGGCCTTCGGGCGCTGGGTCCTAACTTTGCGCTGGTGTAACGTGCGTCGCCCACGGGTATCCTCTGAGCGACGAGCGCAGCTGGTTTGCGCGGCCGTTCGCCGATTGGAGACCGCGCTTGGCACCGAGTCCCGATGTACGCAGACGTGAGCAGCTCCTTGATGAGCTGGAAGCCCTGATTCTGCGCGAGGGGTTCGCGCACCTCAAGGTCGGTGCGCTGGCCGAGGAGTTGCGCTGCTCCCGTAGCACGCTCTACAAGCTCGCGCCGGACAAGCGCAGCCTGATCGTCCTTGTCCTTGACCGCTGGGTCGACCACAGCATCGCGTATGCCTCCAGCGAGGCATCCCGGGTTGAGGGCGCCGCCGAGCGGGTCTTGCGGTTCTGCGCTGTGATCGATCGGGCCCGAGCTGGGGTTTCGCCGCAGGCGTGGCACGACGCGATGACGCAGCCCTTGGGACAAGAGGTGTTTGGGCGCGGCTACAAGAAGGGCACTGAGGCCCTCAAGCTTCTATTGGACGAGGGAGTCGCCTCAGGCGATTTCCACAAGGCGAACACCCCGTTCATCGCGCACTCACTGTGGATGGCGGGCCGCGGAATGCAGGATCCGGAGACGCTCGAGCGCCTCGGGGTCTCACGGGCCGAGGCCGCCGACGAGCTGACCAGATTCGTCGTCGAGGGAATGCGGTGCGGACGCTAGAGGCTAGTCGTCGTCGCGGTTCTGCCAGCCGCGCACTATGCCGGTGAGCAGTACCGACAGGATCACCGATATCGCGATCGCTTTGACCCATAGCATCCGCTTCAGTCCTCCGCTCCTGGCGCTCGTCGCCGGGCCTTGGTCGTCGAGCGGGCCGCCTTGCTGGCCAGTCGCCGCTCCTTCGCCGCGCGCGTCGGCTTCGATGGCCGGCGCGGCGGGGGCGGTGGCGCCAGCATCTCCTCCAGCCGCGCACGGAGCCGTGCCGCGCAGTCGTTCTTGTTGCGCAACTGGCTGCGCTCTCGCCGGCACGTGACGACGATCCCGCTGGGTAGATGCGTCAGTCTGACGGCCGAATCGGTCGTGTTGACGCCTTGCCCGCCGGGCCCCGTGGCACGGAAGACATCGACGCGGCACTCGGCAAGCAGCCCGTCATCATCGGCGGGCAGTTCGTAGCCTTCAGGGAGTTCGTGCTTCGTCATTCGGCGAACGAGATAGCACCCACCGGACAGCCGTCCGCCGCCTCGCGAGCACACCCATACTCCTTCTCGTCAGCATCTTCCACGGTCACATGCGAGAACCCGTCGTCTCCCAGCCGGAAGAACTCAGGACATACGTCTTCGCAGTTCCCGCATCCGATGCATAGGTCTTGATCGACCATGGGCTTCATGTGGTCCTCCGTCTCACGTAGGTTGAACGGCATTCCATGTCGATAGTACCCGAGCCACTCACCGTCGATGCGGTTGGGGGCTGGGCATCGGGCATCTGCGCTCCAGGGAGTGACAGATCGTTCAGAATTAGTTATCCTGTTCACGAAACGGGAGTGAGTCCCGTGTTCTCAACGTGCAGGAAGGATCGTGACGTGAGCCTCAAGAAGATTGCAGCAATCATCGTCGCATCACTCGTTGCGGGTGTAGTGCTTGGCAGTTTCGGAATCGCCGGTGCCGGTACGGGCGGCGAGAAACTTCCCGGGGCCATGGCTCCCGCTCCGGCGTTCATGGCGGACGACTGTGGCTCGTGTCAGGTTGAGGCCGACGCTGCTGCTACCGAGTGCGGAAGCGGTGCGTGCGCGACTTCGGCCAACGCGCCGATGGTAGCTGCGCCCTCGGGTGCCCCAGCAGGTGGCTGTCCGAGCACGGGCTGCGACTCGGGCGAGTGCGGTACTCCGCCCCAGTAGCAGATCGTGAGCAGGAGTGATCCTGTGAAATGTTCCGACGGGGCCGCCTTCAGTTCACAGGGCGGCCTCTTCGTTTCTGTTCGCGCGTCGTGCTCGGCGCTACGATGATGTCCGCGTTCAACGTCGGGTACATCATCGACGAGGGACTGCTCTGTATCCGCGACACACCCCGGTGGTGACCATGCCGACGCACGAAGAGCACATGCGCGCCGCAATCGAGCTCTCCCGCGAGAAGATGAGCGCGGGCGAGGGCGGCCCGTTCGCAGCGCTCGTCGTTCTCGACGGCGAAGTGGTGGGCCGAGGGTGGAACCGGGTCACGAGCACGAACGACCCCACCGCGCACGCCGAGATCGTCGCCATCCGGCGCGCCTGCGAGCAGCTCGGCACCTTCTCGCTCAAGGGCGCCGTCATCTACTCAAGCTGCGAACCCTGTCCGATGTGCCTCGCCGCCATCTACTGGGCGCGCGTCTCGAAGCTCTACTACGCGAACACGAGCCAGGATGCCGCCGGTATCGAGTTCGACGACGCGTTCCTCTACCGCGAGATCGTGCTCGATGAGGCGCATCGTTCGCTCCCGTCGGAGCGGATCCTTGGCGAGGAAGCGATCGAGGTCTTCCGCGAATGGCGCGCGAAGCCGGACCGCATCGGCTACTGACGGCACACGGGCGGGCGGTGACGACCGGCGGGGTATCTACGTCTCAAGGAGGTGACGAGGCGTGGGCGACGTGGTGGTGGGCACCTGCAGCTGGACAGACAAGACGATGATCGAGCGGTGGTACCCGCGAGGGGTTTCGTCTGCGGAGGCTCGTCTGCGCTACTACGCGGCTCGTTTCGACACCGTTGAGGTCGACTCCGCCTTCTACGCTATCCCGAAGCGCGAGTACGCCGAGGCGTGGGCGCATCGGACGCCCCCCGGCTTCACCTTTCACGTGAAGGCGTACGGGATGCTCACAGGTCACGAGGTGGACGCTGCCGCGCTCCATCCCGATCTGCGCGACGCGGGCCACCAGTTCTCAGTGACGGCCCGCGGACGCGTCCGAGATCCCGAGCCGCGGATGGTGGAGCACGCCGCTGAGCTGTTCCGCGACGCCGTCGAACCGCTCGTGGAGGCGGGCAAGATGGGCGGCGTCTTAGTCCAGTTCCCCCCGTGGTTCACGGCGGAGGATCGGGAGCACCGCGAGCGGACGTTCACCGCCATCGATCATGTGGGAGGCCTGCTCGGCCCGCTGCCGATGTTCATCGAGTTTCGTCACGCGAGCTGGGCGGAGCCCCGCTCGCTCGATCGTGCCCTACGCTTTCTGACCGAACGGAACCTGACCTTCGTTGCGGTGGATGCGCCGCAGGTTGCGGGTGGCACCTCGATGCCGGCCATCACCGGCGTCACCGGCCGGTTCGGCTACGTGCGCTTCCACGGCCGCAACCGCGGCACCTGGGATGCGCGCACCGCGACCGCCGCCGATCGCTTCGACTACCGCTACGAGCCGTCGGAGCTCGCCGAGTGGGCGGCGCCGATCACCGAGATGGCGGGGGAGACCGAGCGCACGTGGGTGATGTTCAACAACTGCAAGTACGACTACGCTCCGACCAACGCGCGGCAGATGGCCGAGATCCTCGGCGATGTGGTCGCGCCTCGGGTAGGCGGCGTCGTGACGGGCGAGGAGCGGCCGACAGGTTCCGAAGATGCAACCATGCCGCACGAGCCCGATGCAGGCGAGCAGCTCGACCTCGGTTTCTAGCGTTCCACGAGGCGCGAGGGCCGCTGCTCCACGCGGGCGTCGCCTTGCCTGAGCTCGATCACGTGGATCTCAGGCACGGAGATGAAGCGCACCGGCACATAGACGACACCGACCCCGCGTGACGTCAGGATGGGGACGCCGTTCTCCTCGGTCCATCCCTCTCGGTATCGCTCGCCGTAGGCCGACGGCACCCACGGGGCCCACAGCCCGAACAGCGTCACCTGACCGCCGTGTGTGTGGCCAGAGAGGGCCAGGTCAAACGCTCCGGGCACCGCCTTCAGGCCCTCGGCGAAGGTATCCGGACTGTGGGACACGAGAATCGCGTACTCGTCTTTCGCGATGTCGGCTGCCGCCTTGGCCGGGTCCGGGTTACCAGCGGACTCGTCTCGCGTGCCGCCGATGCGAATCCAAGCGCCCGGTACGCGTACGCGAGCATTCTTGTTCTCCAGCAACGTGATGCCCGCGCTGGCGAGCTCCGAGCGAGCGCGATCGGAACCCTCCCATGCGTCGTGGTTTCCCAGCACCGCCACGATTCCATAAGGAGCTTCCAGGCGAGCCGCCTGAGGGTAGAAGATCTCGGCGCCGTCGGCGCCGCCTCCGACGTAGTCGCCGCCCAGGATGATGAGGTGGGGTCGCTGGTTATTGATGGTGTCTACCAGATGGGCCACGCGCTTCTCGCCAAAGAACGGCCCTGCGTGCACGTCTGACACGAAGACGATGCGAGTCCCGTCAAACGCGGCAGGCACCTCAGGGCTCGTCACGACCGTCGTCGAGATGGTGAGCAGCCGGGGCTCGATGAGCGCCCAAGCCAGCACCACAAGAATGACTGCGACGATCGAGAGTGACACCCCCAGGGCGCGTGTGGCGCGTCGGCTCATCAGGCGGCGTGGTGCGCGTGCCACAGGGGGACTCGTTCCCTTCGAATCGGTTGGGCTCGATCGACTGCGCTCACGGTATCATCTACGGAGTCGGGTGAACGCTGAAGGGGCTTGCTTGAGACTGCTACGCAACATCTTCCGCCGCAAACTGCGGGCGTTTCTCACCATCTTCGGCATCTCCATCGGCGTGTTCGCGTTGGTGGTCATGGGTGCGTTGGCCGAGAAGCTCACGCTGCTCGTGGATGGCGGCATGCGCTACTACGAAGGCAAGGTCGTGGTGAGCGCGCCCACGCAGTTCGCCGGGCTCTACTCGACGCCGCTCAAGGCCAATCTGCTCCGTGAGATCGAGCGCGTAGAGGGCGTTGCGCGGGTGTCGGCGAGCGTGTCGTCGCTCTTTGACGAGGAGATCCCGACCGTCAGCATGGGTAACATCCCGACAATCCAGGCCGACGACGGACGCTCGCGCGGCTACGAGACGTTCATCTTCAGCTACTCCGAGGGCCGTGAGCTGCGCAACTCCGATGTGGGCAAGGTCGTCATCGGGGCGGATCTGGTGAAGAAGCTCAACGCCTCGGTTGGTGGGCATATCGAGGTCCGAGGCGAGCGCTACGAAGTCGTCGGGATCATCGACAAGACCCTCACGGCCCCGGATACGTCGGTGGTCATGACGATGGAGGATGCGCGCCTCATCGTTCACGAGGACCTGCCCGACGCGGTGCGTGACGCCGTCAGCCCGGACACGATCGTGTCGAGCTTCGCCGTCTACCTCAATGAAGGCGAGCGGCCGGAGGTGGTGGCCAGACGCATCGAGCGCCAAGTGGACGGCGTCGACGCCATGACCCCGCTCGATTTCGAGAAGCAGGTCAAGCAGCCGCTCGCCATCTTCACCTCCATCATCTACGCGGTTGCGCTCATATCACTGCTGGTAGGCGGCTTGTCGGTGGTCAACACGATGACGATGGCGGTCGCCGAGCGAACCCGCGAGATCGGTGTGCGCAAAGCCATCGGCGCATCCAGCGGGCAGATCATGCGCCAGTTCATCGCCGAATCGGCCGTCATCGGGCTCATCGGTGGCCTCGTCGGCCTGGGACTCGGACTGCTCGTGACGGTGGGCGGCAACGCTGCCGGCGAGGTGACGGGCAACGCCATGTTCCTCGTCTCCAACCGGCTTGTCGTGGGCACACTGCTGTTCGCCATGGGGCTTGGCACGGTGAGCGGCCTGTATCCGGCGTGGCACGCGGCCAGCCTCAACCCGGTGGAGGCGCTGCGCTATGAGTGAGTACGCGAACGGCGTCGTGGACACACTCTACGGAGGCACTCCGCAGGCGCACACCGACGGTGCCTACATCATCCAGGCCCGTGAGCTCACTAAGCGCTACGAACTCGGGCGTGACAACTTCGTCGATGCCTTGCGAGGAGCCACGCTCGACATACGCCGCGGCGAGATGGCGGCCATCATGGGGCCGTCCGGTTCGGGCAAGTCCACCTTCATGCACATCGCCGGATGTCTTGACGTGGCCGGCGGCGGCGAGGTGTGGCTCAACGGCCGCCGCGTGGACGGACTGCCCGCACGCGACCTCGTGGGCATCCGCCGCAAGGAGATCGGCTTCATCTTCCAGGGCTTCAACCTGATCCCCACGCTGTCGGCTGAGGAGAACGTGGCGCTGGCAGGCGAGTACGCCGGCATGGGGCGCGGGGCTGCGACGGCTCGGGCCAGAGAGCTGCTCGAGATCGTCGGCCTCGGCGACCGCATGCGCCACGTGCCCAGCGAGCTGTCCGGCGGCCAGCAGCAGCGCGTCGCTATCGCGCGGGCGCTCGTCAACGATCCCGGCATCGTCATGGGCGATGAGCCCACCGGCGACCTCGACACGGCGACGAGCGGCGAGATCGTGGACATGATGCGTACGGTGAACCGCGAGCGCGGGACGACGTTTCTCATCGTGACCCATAACCCCGAGGTCGCTGCCGCGTGCGACCGCACGGTGGTCATGCGCGACGGCGTCGTGGTCGACGACGGCGACGGCACGCCGCCGGGAGCGTAGACGCTCGCGTGCGCGCTAGGCGCTCCGCACGTCCTGGACGAGCTCCCCGTCGCTGATCTCCAGGATCCGGTCGGTCCGCTGTGCGACGTTGCGGTCATGGGTGACGATCATGAACGCGGTCCCCGTCTCGGAGCTGATCTTGCGGAACAGGTCGTAGACGAGGTTTGAGTTGACGGTGTCGAGGTTGCCTGTCGGTTCGTCGGCCAGCACGACGGCCGGTCGATTCATGAGCGAGCGCGCGATCGCCACGCGCTGCTTCTGACCGCCCGAGAGTTGGTTCGCGTTCTTGTCCTCGAGCCCTTCGAGTCCGAGTAGCTCGAGCGCCTCGACCGCGCGAGCGCGGACGTCCGCTGGCTGCATCTCGCCCGCGATGAACGCCGGCATGGCGACGTTCTCGAACACGCTGAACTCGGGCAGCAGGTAGTGGAACTGGAAGACGAAGCCGATGAGCTCGTTGCGCAGCTTCGCGAGCGCCTTCTTGTCCAGTGACGCCGAGTCCACCCCACGGTACAAAACGCGGCCGGCCGTGGGCGTGTCAAGCAGCCCGAGCATGTTCAGAAGCGTCGACTTTCCCGATCCGGACTGGCCGATGATCGCGGCGAACTCGCCTTCGGTGACCTCGAAGCTCACCTTCTTCATCGCGTGGGTGGCCGCTTCGCCGGTGCCATAGATCTTGTCGAGCGCCTCTGCCACGAGGAGGGTCTCAGCCACCTTGGATCACCTCGATCGGGTCGAGCTTGCTCGTTCGCCTGGTGGGGATGATCGAGCTTGCCAGCGCCACGCCCATGCCGATGGCCGCAGAGCCCAAGACGAATGCCGGTTGCGGCGTGATGGTGAACGAGGCGCCCGAGAACGAGAAGCCGAACAGCAGGAAGTAGGCGAGAGCGACGCCGGCCGCCGACCCGGTGCCTCCCATGAGGATGGCCTGCCACAAGAAGATCTGCCCTGCGCGGGTGTCGGACAGCCCCATCGCCTTCAGAATGCCGATCTGGCGCGTCTTCTGAACGGCCGCGATGGCGAGCGTCGAGGCGATACCGAGGGCGATGGCCACCAGAACGAACGTCTGGATGATGTAGCTGGACGAGCCTTGGCTCTGCAAGGCGACGAGCAGGTCGGCGTTCTCGGCCTGCCATTCTGAGACGGTCACGCCGGAGAGCTTCGTGCGCATCTCGGCAGCCACTTCCGCCGACGCGAACGGCTCGTAGAGCTGCATCTGGACCGAGCTGTACTCGCTCGACGACCAGCCCAGCACGCTCTGCGGTACCGAGCCGTTGACGAACGCCTGTCGCTCGTTGAAGGCGGCGGCGCCCAGGTCGAAGATGCCCGAGACCGTGAACGACGCGCGCGAGCCGCCCTGGATGGCCAGGGTGATCGTGTCGCCGGGCTCCACTCCGAACTTCTCGGCGAACTCCTCACCGACCATGATCTCGGTGGAACGCAGCGAAGCCTCGCCGTTGGTGGTGCGCTCGGTGATCTTGTATATCCCCTCGAGCTCGGCCAGCGTGCCTCCGATGAGGTTGAGCGGTGCGGAGTCCGAGCCGTCCGTGAACAGCGAGCTTGCGACGCGCACCGGTACGACGGTCTTGGGGTCGATCTCGGGTTGAGCTGCGATCACCTCTTCGACGCGATCGGAGTAGACGACCGGGTCGCCCTCGTCGAGGGCCTTGATCGTGATCTGAGGCGCAGAGCCGATGGTCTGATCGACGAGCGAGGCCTGCAGGCTGGTGATGAGCGAGCCCACAAAGACCTGCACCGCGATGCCGACGGCGATGCCGCCGATGATGAGTGCGGACTGGACGGGGCTCGAGCGCAAGAAGCGCCAGGCGATGCGCAGCGACAGCATCGGCCTCACGCCTCCGTTCCGGGCAGCTCACAGGCGCCCGACGGGTCGTCGTCGATTCCAAGCTCGTGCAGCACCAGAAGGTCCTCGGCGGCCCAGTTGTGGTTGCAGGCGAACGCGGGCCCGCCCACGCCGACCTGGACGCCAGGCAAGCCGGCCTTCACTTCGTCGACGTAGGCGCGCAGGATCACCAGGTTGTAGGCGGTTGCGGCTGACAGGACGACGAGGTCCGCGCTCACGGCCCGCGCTGCGGCGACCACCTCGAGCGCGGGCGTGTCGGCGCCGAGGAAATGGGCGTCCCACCCGCGTAGCAGAAGCCGGTTGGTGAGCATGCGGAGTCCGAGGTCGTGCTGCTCGCCCGATGGACAGGCGAGCAGTACCGTGCGGCCGACGGGCGTGACGCGTGCGGCCGCGTCGGCGACATCGACCGTGAGCGATTCGACGACCGTGCGCACGATGCTCGAGGTCAGGTGCTCCTCCCAGATGCGCTTGGAGCCGGCCGCCCATTGGTCGCCGGTCGACACGAGCACGGGGATGAGTACGCGCGAGAAGACGTCGTCGAGTTCGGCGCGGCCATCGCGAACAGCTGCGGTGACGGCACGTACAGCTCCGGTTCGGTCGCGACGGGCGATGTGCGCTTCGAGCTCCGCGATCAGCGCGGTGTGCTGCGGTTCGGGCACGAGCTTCTCCCCTCGGAGTGACTTCCAGATTGTAGGTACCCGAACCCGCGACCGCCACCCGTGCCGCGTCACCCAACAGTGTGGCTGAAGACGGCGTTCTGCGGTATACACACTCTATACACATCTCCTTGGAGGCGCACCGTGTTTGGAAAGCGGTCGGCGAACGATTGGACGGGAGTGCCACGATGGCTCGCATGATCAGGAAGCAGATCGTCATAGACGCTGAGCGCCAGGCGGTGCTTGAGCGGCTGGCCGAGGAGCGCGGTATGTCCCAGTCTGAGGTGATCCGTCAGGCGATCGACGAGATGGTCGCGGCCGAGGAGGAGCGACGGGCGGACGCGAAGCGGCAGCGCGAAGCAGCCGAGTGGCTCGACGCGTTCTTCGAGAGAGGCCTTCCGCTGGGCACCGTCGACGCGGAGGGTAACCGGACATGGACGCGGGAGAGCCTGTATGAGCGCGGTTCTGGTCGACGCTAACGTGCTGGTGTACGCAGCGGACAGACTCGCCGGCGCCCGCCATCATGCGGCGCGACACCTGCTGGCGTGCTTGGATCACACCAACGCGGCCGTCTCATCTCAGGTCCTGTCGGAGTACGCGAACGTGCTGACGCACCCGCGCAAGTTGGCGAGAGAGGCGCCGACGGTCGCCAGATCGGTTCGCGAAGTTGCAGTTCGCTTCCGGGTGATTCCGGTGACGGCGGAGACGGTGCTTGAGGCCGTCGATGCTCGCGCCCGCTGGCAGCTCGCCTACTACGACGCCCAGATCTGGGCCGCGGCCGCCTTGGCCGGAGTCCCGGTCGTGCTGTCCGAGGACTTCGCCGACGGGCTTGTGCTGGGCCCGGTCCGTTTCGTCAACCCATTCGCCGAGGGATTCGTCCTCGCGGAAGTGCTGATGTGAAGGGCTTAGAGCAACGCGCGCCCGGTGCCGGACGGACTTGCGGAGGCGCCGGTTCTCGCGCCGCTATTGCCAACCCACCCTGCGCTCGGTAGAATCCCGTTCGCTGTCCCTACAAGGGCAGACGCCTTTCGGGGGTGTAGCTCAGTTTGGTTAGAGCGCTGGCCTGTCAAGCCAGAGGTCGCGGGTTCGAGCCCCGTCACTCCCGCCATAGACACTTCGAAGGCCGCCACAATGGGCGGCTTTCTTCTTTTCCGGCACCGCCACTTCTCGACCTTGTCTACAAGTCGTAGTCATCCTTCTTCGTGACGACTCCGTCCTTGACGGTTCGGAACGCGAGTATCCGCACGCACGTCCTCGGCCGGTTCGCGCGCGGCGCCCCCCAGCCCGTATCATGCGCACAGAGACCGCCCGTACGACGCACTCTGGCGAGGAAGGCCCAGCAATGGCAGAACGTGGCGGAGTGCTGGCCACCGATGGAGCGGCCCGCACGATCGTGCGTCGCGGGCTCACGGTTCGCTTGGCCCTTCTCGGTGTCGTCGTGAGTGCGGCCGTGTTCGTGGGGGTTTACGCGAGTTCTGAGGCCGGCGTCATGGACGGGGTGCGCCGTCAGGCGCAGTCGCTGGTGGACCTGGTCGTGGCTACCCGGCACTGGAATGCCATGTACGGAGGCGTGTGGGTGTCGACGGCCAATGGCGCAGCGTCCAACCCGATTCTGCGCGAGCTGGGCGTCGAACCCGATCTGCTCACGGAGGACGGAGAGACGCTCACGCTGCGCAACCCCGCGCTGATGACGCGCGAGATCTCCGAGGTCCTCGCCGAGCAGGGTGGCGCGACATTCCGTTTGACGAGCCTCGACCCTGTCAACGTGGCCAACAGCCCCGATGCATGGGAGCGGGAGCAGCTCGGCGCCCTTGCAGCGGGTCACGAGGCTCGCGAGACGGTGATAAACACCGCCAGCGGCCGCGTGTACCGCTACATCGTCCCCCTGACGACCGAAGAGGAGTGTCTCCGCTGTCACGCCGTACGTGGCGACCGCGTGGGCGAGGTCCGGGGAGCCATAAGCGTCAACGTGCCGCTGGCCGGCATCGACGAGCGCCGACGCCGGGACGCGATCTGGCTTGGGGTGCTGGTGCTTGCGGGCGGCGCGGCATTCTTGGGATTCGTGGATGCGAGCACTCGCCGCACCACTCGGCAACTCGAAGAGGCCGAGGAGGAGTTGAGCCGCCTCGCGACTACCGACACGCTGACCGGACTGGCGAATCGCCGCACGATCCTTGCTCGTCTCGCCCTGGAGCACGAGCGTGCGGCGCGCACGGGTCATGCATATGGAGTGCTGGCCATCGACATCGATCACTTCAAGCGCGTCAACGACATGCGTGGACATGCGTGCGGGGACGAAGTCCTCGTCGAAGTGGCGCGGCTCCTCACCGCAAGCGTACGCGGCTACGACTACGTGGGTCGCACGGGAGGCGAGGAGTTTCTCGCAATCGTCCCGGAGACAGACCGCGCTGCACTCATGCTCGTTGCCGAGCGCGTGCGTGAGTCCGTCGAGGCTGCCACGATGACGTGCGGCGAGGCGAGCTTCAGCATCACGGTGAGCATCGGTGCGGCGATAGCGGGCACCGAGGAGATGGTCGAGAGCGTCACTGCTCGTGCCGACGCGGCGCTCTACCGGGCGAAAGACGCGGGACGAAACCGGGTCTGTGCCGACGACGCGTCAGACGGGTAGTAGACTGTCTCCTGCACCTCTTCACGAAAGGAAGCGCGTGACCCGCGACCCCGAGAAGCCCGTCCTCAGAATCCTCGACAAGCTGCCGGTTCCCGCGCTGGTTGCCAACCCGGTCACGGCGAAGATTCTGTGGGCGAACATGCGCCTCGTCCACATGGCTGGCGCGACACGCCCTGACGAGATCCTCGGCAGCAGCATCCTCGACTACATTCAGCTCCCGCAGGCGTCCACTGCGCTTGCGGATCTGGCGAAGGTCGCCCTCGGACAGAGTCCCCCACCCGTCACCTACCAGCTGCGCAAACGCGACGGGCAGTTCGCGGCGGCTCAGGTGTCGTCCATGCCCATGATCTACGAGGGCCAGCTCGGGATGCTCAGCATCGTCACGGACGTCTCGGAACGCGAGTCTCTGTTCTTGAAGCTTACCGAGAGCGAGGAGCGCTATCGCCTCCTGCTCGAGTCGATGCCAAGTGGGGTTGTGGTGGTGTCTGGAGACGACATCGTCTACGCGAACCAGGCGATCGCCTGCGGTTTGGGGCTGGACTCCGCGCAAGCCCTGATCGGTCGCACCATGTATGAGTTCATCGTTGAGCCACAGCGCAAGGCCGTACGCAACGCGCGTCGGGAGGTGCTGATGACGGGCGCGGCGTTTCCCGCGGCGCCTGTGACGCTGATCCGCGCGGATGGCAGCCTCCTTGAGACCACCGCTGCCACCACGCGCGTTCACTGGGAGGGCGAGTTGGCCACCCAGTCACTCATGTATGACGTCTGCGTCACGCGTGAGGGGTAGTGCAGTAGTGGCGGGAAGCGGCGAGGACTTCGATCTGTGCAACCAGTGCGGGGGGCTGTGCTGCTGCCTGTACCTGGCCCACGATGAGAATGGCGCTTACATTGGCGGCGACTGGCTGCCCGCTTACATCGACGAGTGGCTCGCGCGGTTCATCGAGTGTGGAGCGCTCCTAGAATGCGCGTCCGGCGAGCATGCGCCCGGTGACCACGGCATCGCACCGCTCCACGACCCTCGCCTGAGTCATCTTCCGACGGCGGAGGGCGAGGCCTATCGGGCGACACTGCCCTCGTGGATCGATGTGCGCAAGTGCCAGTTCTGCCATCCGGAGACCGGGTGCCTGCTGCCCCGCGAGGCGCGTGCCCCGCTGTGCCGGGAGTACGTGTGCGAGCTGTGGGAGAGGGCGGGATGAGACTCATCATCGATGCCGATGCGTGCCCCGTGACCCGCGAGGCGATTGCGACTGCCCGCGAGCGCGGTCGCTCGGTGCTGCTCGTCGCGAATGCGACCCAGAATCTCGAGCGGTACGCGTCGCGCTCGGGCGTCGAGGCGATCCAGGTCAGTGGGGGTAGCGACGCGGCCGACTTCGCCATCATCGAGCGCCTTGAGCCCGGGGACGTGGTCGTCACGCAGGATATCGGCCTGGCCGCGATGGTGCTGGGGCGGGGCGCGCGAGCCATAGGAGTCCGTGGGCGCATCTACTACCTTGCCACCATCGACGCTGAGCTTGAGGTTCGTCACGAACAGGCCAAGCTGAGGCGTGCAGGCGGGCGGCACAAGGGCCCTGCGCCGTTCACGGACGAGGACCGCGAGTACTTCGTCGATCAGCTCGTTCGGCTGATGGACGCACCGGAGTAGGCGGGTGGAGGATCGGGGCCGCGCCGAGCGGCGGGGGCGGCTCTGGAACCCGTTTCCCGATTTGAACGTCCGCGGCATACATTTTGTTGTTGCAGGTGCGGAGGGTCTCTTGCGTAAGGCGCTGGCGTTCTGAGCGTCGAGGTCCGTATACTCCGTCCGAACCGTAGACACAACAGGCATGGGGAATCGAATGAAGCTCAAGCTCGCCCGAATCACGGTCGTCGCGCTGACCGTCGCCTTGGCGCTGTCCGCAGTACCTGCATTCGCGGCTGTCGTCACCGGTCCGGTTCCCCATGACTGTACGGTCTCCGGGTACTCGCTCAAGGGTCTTGAGCCCGCCGCCGCTCGAGCGCTCATCGCAAGCGTCACCCCCGCCGCGACGCGCATGCCGCTGACGTTCACGGCTGCCGGTAAGACGCTCAGACTTGCCCCTGCAGGCATGTTCAAGACCGATGTCGAGCGCATGCTTGCGGTCGCCTACGAGCCGACCACGACCGTCGGCTTCGAGATCGCACCCGCCTACTTCGTGAGCACATCGCTCGTCAGGCGCTGGGTTGATACCGTTGCCGCCAAGGCGGTCGACCGCAAGGCGTCCAGCTCTCGCTACATTCTCAAGAACTCGCGCGTCACGAGTACGCCCTACGTCATCGGCCGCAAGCTCGACCGCACCCGGGCGTACAGCGGCGTGCGGAGCATCGTGGTCTCCTCGCTTGCCGCTTCCGCTGAGACGACCTTCTCGCCGGTGGCCCTGCGCGTGATCGCGACCCGCCCCAGCGTGACCAAGGCCAACCTCGGCAAGGTGCTGCTCGTGGATGTATCCGAGCGCCGCTTGTGGCTGTACAAGAACGGGCGGCTTGAGAGAACCTTCCGGGTCGCCGTGGGAACGTCGGACCACCCCACTCCGCGTGGCACGTTCAAGATCATCGGCAAAGTGAAGAACCCGTCGTGGACCAACCCGGCACCCAGCGGTTGGGGTGCCGGCATGCCCGCCTACATCGGACCGGGCCCGTCGAACCCGTTGGGTACGCGGGCGCTGTACCTGAACAGCCCGGGAATCCGCATTCATGGCACGTCGAAGCGCTACTCGATTGGCACGGCGGCCAGCCACGGGTGCATGCGCATGCTGCGCGAGGAAGTCGAGGCGCTCTATCCGCTTGTACCGGTGGGCACCACCGTCTACATCGTCAAGTAGCGGGGCAGCGGCGCGATTCCGAGGCGGTAGCGCGGGAGCTTAGTACGCTTCCGGCACGAAGGTCTGCGAGTCGATCGGAGGCCGGACGTAGCCCTTGCTGGCCGGCTTGCGCGGCGGCAACTTGAAGGGCTTGTGCTCGATCTCCTCGTAGGGGATGAGCGACAGCAGGTGGCGGATGCAGTTGAGCCGCGCGCGCTTCTTGTCATCTCCGTTGACGACCCACCACGGTGAGTCCTTCGTATCGGTGTACTTGAACATCTCATCCTTGGCGCGGGAGTACTCCTCCCAGCGGTCACGGCCTTCGATGTCCATGTCGGAAAGCTTCCATGACTTCATCGGATCGTTGATCCGATCTTGGAAGCGGCGGTCCTGCTCGTCATCGGCCACGCTGAACCAGTACTTCACGAGCATCACTCCCGAGCGCATGAGCATGCGCTCGAACTCCGGTGCATCGCGGAAGAACTCCAAGGCCTGCTCCTCGGTGCAGAAGCCCATGACCCGTTCGACGCCAGCCCGGTTGTACCAGGATCGGTCGAGGATGACGATCTCGCCAGCGGCGGGCAGCTGCTCGACGTAGCGCTGGAAGTACCACTGTGTCTGTTCGCGAGAGCTCGGTGCGGGGAGGGCGACCACGCGCGCGATGCGGGGGTTGAGCGGTTCGGTGATGCGCTTGATGACGCCGCCCTTGCCTGCAGCATCGCGGCCTTCGAAGAGCACGACGACCTTCAGGCCCTTCAACCGTACCCACTCTTGGAGCTTCACGAGTTCGTTCTGCAGGCGAAACAGCTCGTCATCGTAGAACTTGCGATCGAGCTTGGTCTTCTTCGGTGCAGCCTCATCGCCGTTGCTTGCATGCTTGTTCATCGGGTCCTCCGCGTCTGATCGAGCGGGCGCTCGCCATCCCTCGCGTTGCTCTCCTAGGCTATCGTACTCCTACTCAGCGCACCCGCACGGTCAGCGTGCGGGACGTGCCCATCGCGTTCGAGGCCGAGCCGATGGTGCGGGCCCTGACGCGCGTGGCCCCGGTCGGTGGCGGGGTGAATCGTGCCGTCGCACGACCCGAGGGTGCGGCGACGGTGGCGATGCGCCGCCAGGTGCGCCCGTCGAATCGTTCGAACACGACCGACCCGCCGAAGGTGCGCGGTGACACGGTGCCGATCAGGGTGATCGGCGCGCCGGGCCGCGGGGACAGCGTGCTGGCGGTCAGACCTACGCGTGAACGCACGGAGATGGTGCGCGCCACCTCCGAGCCGAGCGAGTCCGAACTTCCCGAGTACACGGCGCGCAGTCGCGTGTTGGAGGCGAACGGAGGAAGCTCACCCGTGAACTGGCCAGCGTCGTTGACGCCGTAGACCGTCGCGGTCGCAACCAACCGCTCCACGGTCTCACCGTACGAGCGGGCCCAGACCTCGACGGTGCCGACTTCGCCACCCTCCACGCGACCCCAGAACTTGGCGGACTCGCCTGTCAGAGGGCTTGCGGGGTAGACCGTCAACTCGATTGCGCTCGCCTGCTTACTGACGGTGCCGCTCACCACGAGACCGAGCCGCGAAGTGGCGGTGATCGGCTCAGCGTCGAACCCCTTCCCGAAGGGATCCTGCGCCGATTCCTCGCCTGACACGTACGAAACGGTCAGCTCGTCATTCGAGGCGGTCTTCACGAGCACCTCCACGAGCTCGGCGAGGAAGCGAGGGTCAGGGGCGGCCTCAGGAGCGTCGCCGCCGTCCTGGCCACCCATGGCCGGTCCGGAGGCCGTCAGCTTGCCATCGAGCGGGGTCCCCTCGGGAACCGTGAGCGTGACCTCGACGGTCCGAGTTGCCGCCATTCCCGTCTGGCGAAGGCCCACGCGAACGGTGTTGTCGCCGATCTTGAGCCCGCCCGGTACCGACACGTCGACCACGCGCGCTGCATTGCGGGCGGCGCTGATTGACGAGGTCATCTCAACGCTGACGATGCGGGCCGGCTCCGCGCCGGTGGCGGCAAAGGCGGCAATCGATCCCGTGATGAACGCAACATCGCTGGCGCAAGCGTTCGGAACAGAGAACGCATCGTCATGGGCGTTGGCACGCATCACGACGAACGTCTCGGCACCGTTGGTCACCACGACGGTCGTCGTGGTCAGTGCGCTACCCGCAGCAACGGGTGCACTGTAGACACTGACCGGTGCGACCGTGGCCGCAAAGGGAACGATGCCCTGCCACAGAGGTGAAGGCGAGTTGGCGATGTAGGAGGTGAGAGCCACCCGCGAGGTATCGCTCACACCGGTCTCCGAGCGCTTGGCCACGCTCGTTACCACTACCTCGGCCGGGGCGTTGGGAGTGACCCCCAGGATGCCGGCCGCCCGATCCTGCGTGATCGTTCCGCGCAGTGAGCCAGGCGTCCCGAGCTTGTGGGGGAACGCGATGCTTGGCCACATGCCGTCCACCCACGCGTTGTGAAGATAGAGCGACGTCGGCCCCTCTCCGGTCAGCGGGTGACCGAAGGCCATCAGGTTCGCGCCATTCACGTAGGTCACGGTTCCGATGCCGCCGACCCAGAGGTCTCCGCGCGACGCTAGCGCGGCCACGGCCGCACCCGGAACAAACGGGGTAGTGAAGCGCTCGCTGCCGGTGCCGAGCTCTGCGGCAAGGGGAACGACGTTGAGGCCGGCCTTTTCGGCCTTCGCGGCGAACGTCTTGTAGGGTGCGGACTTGGGGCTTATGCCGCCGATATAGAGCGAGGCGAGGGGCTGGACGGCCACACCCCCGGTCGCAGCGCTCAGGGCGGATTCGGCCGCACTACCGCCGATGACGACGCGGTCGCGCATCCCGGCTGAGGTCATGACCGGGGCCGACAGCGGCAGCATGGCCGAGGCGGGAAGCGCCTCGACCGCGGACATCGCCTCGATCGGCGTGGCCAGACCCGAACCGCCCTTGGTGAACGTCTCGCCGTAGGCCAGAGCGCCCAGCAAGAGGTCGGTGCCACGGATGTTCACGTACACCGGGCTGCCGCTCATGCCGGCAGCGATGCCGCCCAAGCGGTCGATGACCGGGCCCTTCGCCTCGAACAGCACGAGCGCCGCATCGGGATCGAGGTCGTCGGTGGGGCCGCCGGTGACGGCGAGAACATCCACGGGAATCCGCTCGATTGCCGAGCCTCGTAGCACGGTCTTGAAGTAGCCCGGAAGCACGCCGCCCGGCGCCGCCGCCAGCTCGGCACGCAGAGTGGTGAGCCCGATCGCGGGTTCGGTGGGCGCTGCGACGGCAGACGTCGCCAATGCGAGTCCCAGGGTCAGCGCGGCTACGACGGCAAGCAGGCGGACGTTTCGGTACATGCGGCACCTCCGTGGGTGGGTCATATGCGTTCCCCACGGTAGCGCATATGCCTGGCGAAAGGGACTGCCGTAGCAGGCCGGTTGCCGTATCATCAAAATGTTGCGCCGAGCAGGCGCTCGTAGGACCGTTCGGACATCACGACAGGGGAGCACGCATGGCCGAGACCAGCCGCATCGGCGCCAAGATCACCACGCTTCGCCAATCACGGGATCTTTCGATCCCGGAGCTCGCCGAGCGTTGCGACTGCGACCCAGTCGTCATCGAGCAGCTTGAAGCAGGCGATATCGCACCGTCACTGGCCCCACTCATCAAGATCACGCGAGCCCTCGGCGTGCGGCTCGGCGCCCTCGTCGACGACGACACCCAGGTCGGCCCGGTGATCACGTGGAAGGACACGGCTACTTCCGCCGCGCGCGTGAAGGATCTCGAGACCGGAAGCGGCGGGGGGACGCTCGATTTCTTCTCGCTCGCCGAGGGCAAGGCGTCTCGCCACATGGAACCGTTCATGATAGCGGTGAATCCGGCAACTGAACGCGAGCTCTCATCTCACGAGGGCGAGGAGTTCATCTTTGTCTTGGAGGGGTCGATTGAGATCGAGTACGGCACGGACGTCCACACGTTGTCCGTGGGCGATTCGATCTACTACGACTCGATCGTGCCTCACCAGGTGCGCGGAGCGTCGCCTGCGCCTGCGCGCATCCTTGCCGTCGTCTACGCGCCGTACTAGAGAGCGCGCGCGAGGCTGCGCGCCGATCTGACCAGCGGCGAGAGACCGCACCTCGCGCTCGCCTTCAGGTCAGCCGGTCTCGTCCTCCGTGGGGGCATCGTGCCGCTCGGGCTCCCGAATACCCCGTAGACGACGGTAAACCCGGCCGCCGGGCAACGCTCATGACGCTATCCTCCCTATACTGGCACCGCGGGCCCGAGCCTCCGGATGCTCGCACGAATACTGCCCATCGGCAGAGGTGGAGCCTGGATTCATGGACAAGAACGCACCGCAGCGCGGCGTTGACGTTTCGGCAGTCCAGCTTGACCCTCGGTTGGCGACCCCGCGGGCGGCAGGTGTCTTCATGATCGCCAGTTCGGCACCCGTGCTGTCGATCTACTCGCTGCACGACAACCTCGTGCACCCCGCCTCGACCTCGCAGGTAGAGGGCGAGTCGGTGTCCTGGCTGGCCGTTGAGGGCCCGGGGCACCTGTCGGTGTTGTTCGATCGGCGGGTGGGCGATGCGGTCTGCGCTTTTCTGGCGCCCGTGGACCCCGTCGGACCGGTCGGGAGCGCGTCAAGGTGACCGCCGTGCAGCCCCCGAACGCCGACGCCGATGCGGGCGCCGCCCTGCCCGAGTACACCGTGCGCCGCAGCAGCCGCGCGCGCCGCGCGCGCATCACCGTCTCGCCGCGTCACGGCGTGGTAGTGACCGTTCCGGCGGGCTGGCGAGGGTTCGACGCGGCCGCCATCGTCGCAGAGCGTCGCGAGTGGATCGCCGAGGTGAGCGAGCAGTTCGGCGAGCAGCGTGCGCTGTGGACGGTCGACCCCGCAGAGCTGCTGCCGGACAGGGTGCACCTCGAGGCCACCGGTGAGGAGTGGGCAGTGCACTATCGCGCGACCGCGGCCACGACGGTGCGCGTGATCGAGAGCTCAGACACGCTCACCGTGAGCGGGGCCACGCAGGATGCGACAGCCTGCCTCGCGGCGCTGCAGCGGTGGTTGCAGGCCGCGGCGAACGAGCGCCTCGTGCCGCGCATCGACGAACTGGCCCGGCGGCACGGGCTGGTCCCGACTCGTGTGACCGTGCGCGGCCAGCACGCACGGTGGGGGGGTTGCTCGGGTCGTGGGGCGATCACTCTCAACCGCGCACTTCTGTTCTTGCCCGAGGACCTCGTCGCCGCGGTCATGGTGCACGAGCTCGCTCACCTTTCGCACCCCAACCACTCACCACGCTTCTGGGCGCATCTGGCGAAGCTCGACCCCCTGTGTGACGTGCACCGCGCGGCGATTCGCGACGCATGGAACCGCGTACCCGCCTGGGCCGAGCGGCGCGCGTAGCCGAGAGCGCCCGAACCCGGTTGCCTAATCCGGCGACATGCGCCCGAGCGGACTCATCGCGTCCTCGATCGGAGCGATCGCTGTGGCATCCGCCTACGTCTGGTTCGTCGGCCGCAAAGCCTAACGACTGCCGCTACTCGGCGGGTACCGCAGCTTCGCCGGCGGCCTGCGCCTCATAGGGCGCGAACGCGGTCTGGAGGCGCTTGCCGGCACTGATGAGCAGTGCGGCGATCGGCGCTGCAAGAGCGGCGCCCAACAGGCCCGCGAAGATGCCGCCGAGCATCGTCACCACCAGGACGACCAGCGGATGTAGATTCAGCGACTCGCCCATGACGCGCGCGTTGATGACGGTCTGCAGCACGTTCTGCGCAAGCAAGACGATCACCAGCAGTAGCATCGCCGCGGGAAGCCCTGCGGTGCCTAGTGCAACGACGAACGCGAATGCGCCGGAGATGATCGCGCCGAAGTACGGAATGTAGCAGGTCAGGAACGTGACGAGGGCGACGGTGAACGCCAGCGGGATGCCGAGCAGGAGCATGGCAACCGCGATGGTTGCCGCGACGACGAGCCCGGTTATGGTCGTTGCTCGGAAGTACCCACGCATCGCCGCCACCGCGTCATCGACGATGCCCTGGCCGACGGCGACCGGTAGGCCACCCATGTGACGCGCGATCCAATCCGCCATGGTGGGGAAGTCCGACAGCACGTAGTAGAGCAGCGTCGTGCCGATGAACAGGCCAAACGCCAGGTCGAAGATGGCCCCCAGGCTTGACGAGACTGCGCCGAAGACCGAGGCGAGAATGCCGGACGCAGCCGCCGTGCTCTCGCCGCTCGGCGCAGTGGCCGTAGACTCGGCCCCCGAGCGGAACCGCTCCATCATCGCCTCGGTGTTCCATCCCGCCGCCATGAGCTCCGCATTGAGTTTCTCGAGGCCGGCCATCACTTGAGCCTGGATCGCCGGCCACTGCGAGACGATGCCCTTGGTGGTGATCCAGATCGCCAGCACCACGATGACTGCGAGCAGCCCCAGTACGATGCCAGCCGCAGCTGCTTTTGAGAGTCCTCGAGCCGTGAGCTTCTCGCACAAGGGATAGGCGACCATTCCGATCACCATGGCCAGCAGCAGAGGGATGGAGATGCTTGCGCTTGTCTGGAAGAGCCATGCGAATACGGCCAGCGCGCCGGCACACCCGACGATCAGCCAGCCGCTGATGCCTCCGGTCATGAGCCAACCGGGGATGGCAGACGGGGCAAGCTCCGATATCTGGCTACCGGCGTTGCGGATTCGATCGGTCAATGATGGCATTTCGTCTCCCGGGTCGGGGCCTTCAGCGTACTCAGAGCAAGTTGGACGCGAGCCGGCATGACGCGTTTCTCAGGAGCCTCGAAGCAGACCAGCTCTTCACCATCTCGAGTGTGATCTCTTCGCATTCTGCCATATCGTCGAGGTAGAGAGCCGACCTCGTCCCCGCGGCGGAAGACGCGGGCTACAAGCTCGGTGATGTGTCTCTTGTCGCCACTTCCGGCGTGAAGCTTGGCATGATCGCGGCCCAGGTAACTGCTGCCGGAGAGCAGGCGGGAGAAGGCGGGCCGGTCGCGCTCGCAGTAGCGATGAGCGAGCTGGAGCGGGCGCCTTGGTTGGCAACTTCGTGGCCAAGGAGATGAAGATCGCCATCGACGAGGATGCCTATCAGACGAAGAAGGCCATCGACGAGGCTGTCAAGGAAGCGACGGCCGAGCCGAGTAGGGTCTGCGCATTCGTTCGCGCACGGCGAGACAACCGAAGGCCCCGGTCCGCATCGGTCCGGGGCCTTCGTCATGCACGCGGTCCGGGGCGCTCAGGCGGGCACTTGGTCCCGTAGGCGGACATCCGCAACAAGGGGCAGATGGTCCGAAGCGAACGAAGGCCAGGCCACGAGCTTGAGGAGCTCCCAGTGTTCGCTCAGCCCTACGTGGTCGAGCGCGCGGAAGGGCAGAACGGACGGGTACGTCCTCGGAGGATCGGCGCTGAAGGACAGGCGCCGAGAGAGCGGATCAAGCTCGCCGTAGAGGCAGTTGAAGTCACCCACCAGTATCAGGGGCACGTCACGCGGAAGCTCTTCGGCCAGCAGTTCCAGCTGCTGGCTGCGCGTCTGGCGATGCAGGCTCAGGTGGGTCACTCCGAACACGAAGCGGGTGCCCGCTACTTCGACATCGGCCAGCAGGCACCCCCGCGCTTCGCGTCGGCCCCCCAGGGACAGGAGTTCGATGCCGTGCGTGCGCCCTGATGACAGCACCAGGTTGCCGATGCCCCCGGCCAACGTGGTGTGGGTCTCGTGGAAGTGGCCCTGCAGTCCCGTCAGTGCGGCCAGCAGCTTCGGTTGATCGAACGATCGGAACTTCCACACCTCTTGGAGACCCGCGACCGAAGGTGCGATTGCGGCGATGGCACGCGCCGTGCGTGCGTTTGAAGGCAGACTGACCACGCCCTGTGCGTGCCGGACGTTGTAGGACAGGATTCTGATGCTGACTGCTGACTCGTCGCTCACGTCAGCTGAGTGCGGCTTCGAGCTTGGCGATGGCGGCGGCTTCGTTTGGGCCCACTCCGTCTACGGCCTCAGCCGTCGCTCGCGCCAATCCGAGGATGAACTCCGCGAACGCCGCAGTATCGCCGACGTCCTTGGATGCAACAAGCGCGGCAGCCTCGCTGACCCGGGAGCTCACCTCGCCGGCCAGATCGGCCGGGTTGCCTGACAGACGCTCGTCCTTCTTGAGCTTCAGGTCGCCCGCAAGATCCCTCACCAGCAGGCAGTCCGCAGAGGACTTCTGCGCAGCGATGTACTTGGCCGCTCCGCTGGCCTCTTTGAACGAGTCCCAGAAGCCGGGATCGGCCATGGTGAGAAACGTCATCGTGCCGCTGACGGCCCACTGCAGGATCTGCCACTCGTCGTCGCTGTATGCGGCCCGCGTTGCCATGTTTCGCTCCTTCTCATCGTTCGGTGGTCGGAGGGGATTCGGCGGGAGCATCATCCATCCTCACCACAGATAGTACCGATTCTAGCGACTGGGTATTCTCCCGGCGGGGGTACATTCCACCCAACGCACGAATCAGACGCGAAGATAGGGAGCACATGCCTGAGAACGGCGATGCGGTGAAGCAGCCGGAGGACGCATTTGCTGTCGTGTCCGATGCCGCCGCGCTGCAGGCACGGGTCGAGCAGCTCGAGGCGGAGAACGCACAGCTGCGCCAGAAGACCATCGCGCCGACCGCCGCCCCTCGTTCGGGTCGCGGACGTAACGCGGGCGCGATAGTCATGGCACTCGTCGCGGCGCTACTCATTTCAGCATCGGTGCCCGCCGTGTGGCTGAACCGCATGATGACCGACACCGACGTCTTTGTGGCGACGATGGCACCTCTGGCACAGGATGCCGACATCCAGAACGCCGTGGCCACCAAAGCCTCCGAGGCGATCATCGAACAGCTCGATGCGGTGAACCGCATCAGGCCGCTACTGCCAGAGGAGCTGCAGCTCATCGCCACGCCGGTGGCGCAGGCGGTGAACGGATTCATCGAGAAGCAGGCGTACGCCCTCGTCCGGTCCGAGCAGTTCGCTGTGGCCTGGGAGAGGATCATCCGCGCGAGCCATAAGGCCATCATCACGGCCGTGACCGGGCGTGACACCGGCGCGTTCGGTGCCAAGGCCGGCGTGTTCACCCTCGACGTCGGTACGCTGGCTGATGAGATCAGGGCCCGGCTTCAGGCGGCGGGCATGGACTTCGTCGCGAACATTCCGACCTCAGCCATCGACAAACAGATCGTGCTGTACGAGTCACCCGTGCTTGCACAGATGACACCGGCCTTCGACCTGCTGTCGCGCGTCGCGTTCTGGCTGCCACCCCTAGGGCTGGCGCTCGCCGGCGGTGCTGTCGCGCTCGCGATCGATCGGCGCAAAGTCATTCTATGGCTGGGCGGAGGACTCACGCTTGCCGCGATTCTGCCGTTGCAGGCGTTCCTCCTCGGCCAGACCTACGTCGCGGGTCAGCTCTATCAGCTGAGTGCGATTCCCGAGCCGGCTGCGCAGGCGGCCTTTGAGATCATCTTCCGCGATCTGGTGACCTCCGATCGCAGCGTCGCGGCGCTCGGCATCGTGCTGTTTCTCGGCGCGCTGGCGGCAGGGCCCGCTCGTTGGGCGGTGGCGGTTCGCACAGGTCTGTCAGGCGGCATCGCCGGAGTGGCCTCGCACCTTGAGCTGGGGCGTTTCGGCGAGTGGGTGAGCGCACGCAAGCACGGCCTTCGCTGGACGGGTGCCGGTTTGCTGCTGGCACTGCTGCTGGTCCTGCCCGCGCCTCGGACGGTCGCAAGCATCGTCACTCTCGGAGTTCTGTTCGTCGTGTGGGTGCTGCTGGTGGAGTTGTTCGGCGCTTCTCCGGTGCAGGGGCCTATCGCCGATGGCGGCGTTGCCGAAGCCGACGATGCGGAACCGGTGGCGTGACAGTGCCCATGTTCGATGAGATTCCGTTGGCCACCGAGCAACGGCGCGTTCGTGATGCCTACGGGTTCTCGTTTGCGCTCGTTCTTCTGGCCACGCTGGGGCTGATCGCGGCAGGTTCACCGATGGTGTCACCCATGGCGCTTCTCGCCGTCGTGATGCAGTTCGGTGCCCTACTCATCACGTTGCGCGTCTCGGGCTTCCACCACCGCTGGGGTCGCGGCGTTGCCCTTGGTGTCGCCCTTGTGGTTCTGGCGTCCGTCATCGGGGGGCCGCTCATCTTCGAGAGCGGCCGGTTCGTCGCGCTCGGAGGCTGGATCGTCCTGCTCGCGATCACCGTGTTCGCCATCGCACGTCGCCTGGTCACCTACACCGAGGTGACCATCCCGCTGCTGATGGGCTTGCTTGTGATCTACATGCTGATCGGGTTGATGTTCGCCGGGGGCTACCAACTTGCAGATCTGTTGTCCCCGCCGGGGATGAAGCCTGAAGGTCAGGGCATCTCGGGAGCGATCTACTTCAGCTTCATCACGCTGGCGACCCTGGGCTACGGCGATGTCACGCCCGCGAACAACGTGGTGCGCGCGCTGGCTGTCGCTGAAGCGCTCGTGGGGCAGCTGTATCTTGTCAGTGTCGTTTCCCTGGCCGTGAGCCGCTTACGGTATCGGCGCCCCGCCGAGACGGTGGAACAGCCGGACCAAGAGTAGATTCGACACCCGGACGAGAGGAGTGCCGAGATGGCAGACGCCAAGGGCAAGCTCTTCAAGCACCATAAGAGCAAAGACGGCTATCCGCTTGTGCTGAAGCTCGATCGCGGCACGTACAAGTGGTGCGGCTGTGGTAAGACCAAGAAGGTGCCGTGGTGTGATGGGACGTGCAAGGGCGGGAAGCCGGTCCGCTTCGAGATGAAGAAGAAGCAGACCGTGCAGATCTGCAACTGCGGACTCACCAAGACGCCTCCGTACTGCGACGGGAAGTCACACAAGAAGGCGTAGGCGTCAGGCGACACCTGCCCGGTAATCCGGACACATGGAGGAGACAGAACGATGAATGCACCGATGCGGTCCATGGCGCTTGCAGCGCTCCTTGTCGTCCCCGTGCTGCTCGCGGGATGTGGTGGCTCAGGAGGTCGTGGTGACCAAGACCCCGAGGCGCTCAAGGGTGTCGAGTGGCAGTTGGCTTCGGCGGAATCTGAGGGAGACGCCGACCTGGCGGCTGCCAGCATCACCCTTGAGTTCACCGATGACACTCTGGGTGGGTTCTCCGGCGTGAACAGGTACTCGGCGGGCTACACCGCGGACGGCAAAGGCGCGCTCACGATAGAGCAGCCGGCGGGCACGCTCATGGCCGGCCCCGAGCCGGCGATGGCCGCCGAGCAGGAGTATCTGAAGCTGCTTCCGACCTGTGACGGGTACGCTGTCGAAGGCACGACGCTCACCCTGTACGCTGGCGACGCCGCTGTCCTCACGTACACGGCGGCTCAGCCGGTCGATCTCTCAGGGACATCCTGGCTGGTGACCGGCTACAACAACGGCAAGGAAGCCGTCACATCGGTGGTCGCGGGCTCTGAACTCACGCTGGAGTTCGGTGCCGACGGTCAGGTTACGGGATCCGGTGGAGTCAACGCGTTCAACGGTACCTACGAGTACACGCCGGACACGGTGAAGATCGGACCGCTGGCAACCACGAAGATGGCCGGACCACAGGAGCTCATGGACCAGGAGGGCCAGTACCTCAGCGCGCTGCAGGCGGCCACGGTGTGGAAGGTCACGCGCGGAGCGCTCGAGCTGCACGATGATCAAGGCGCTTTGCAGGTTACGGCGACGGCGCGGTAGTGACCGCACTTCGGCGACTCTACGCGGGAACTCTTCGGGCCTACGGCGAGTTCCGACGTGACGGCGGCGTGGTGCTCTCGGCGGCCCTGGCCTACTACCTGCTGTTTGCGATGGCCCCTGGCCTGGTGTTCCTCGTCGTCCTGCTCGTCACCGTACGGGGTCAGTCCGGTGTGGCCAAGGGCGCGTTCGTCGGGTTGGCTGAGGTGCTCGGCCCGGACTTGACCGCTGCCCTGCTCACGGTGGTGGGTACGGCGGCCCAAGCGCAGGCCGGCGCCGTGGTGGGCGCCGTCGGTTTCGTCGTCCTGATGTGGGCCGGCATCCTGCTCTTCATCCAGTTGCAGGACGTGCTCAATCGGATGTGGTGCGTGCGCGTCGTCGAGGGCGGCAAGGGTCGGGGGCTGATGCGTGCGCGATTGGGCCAGGCACTCGTTCTGCTGGTACCGGTGGGGCTCATGGCCGTCCAATCCGTCGCGAGCGCACTCATCGCGACGGCGTCAGTCCTTCCGGCGCTTGGGTGGCTCGGCGGTGCCGTGCAGTTCCTCGGCTCGCCTTTTGCCTTAATGCTGGGCGCCTGGTTCGCTCTCTTCATGGTCTTCCTGTTCTTGCCTGATGTGTTCGTGCCCCGCGCACCGGCGCTGGTGGCGGGAGCTGTGGCGGCGGTCGGGTGGACTCTGGGTACCTACCTGTTCGGCCTGTACCTGTCGAGCCAAGACGTCGTCGCAGGCTACGGGGCAGCGGGTGCGCTCTTCGTCTTGATCCTGTGGCTCAACTACTCCGCACGGCTCGTGCTGCTGTGCTGCAGGGCGATGAAGCTTTGGGCGGAGAAGCACGATGGCGTGCGCCCCAGGCCGTACGCAGCGCTTGTCCGCGTCAGCGTGGAGGGTGTCGATGGCGGCTAAGGTCGCGATCGAAGCGGTGTTCCAGGCCACCCTTGCGGGGAAGAACACCGAAGCAGCCGTGAATGGTGCTCGAGCGACTGACCGGCTCCGGCCTGAAGAATGCCGAGGCCGAGCATGGAGAATGCGAACCGTACGTGATTCGTGAGAAGGGAAGCTCAATGTCTGGTGAAACCCTGCAGTACCCCACCGTCCCACAACCTTCGGCACCTGCCGGTCCTGTCATCCCGTCGGGCGCCACCGTCGTGCAGCTGGTCTCGACCGGGCCGGCGAGTTTCGCGGGCGGGTTGGTCGAGGTACCCGACGTGGTGGGCAAGAGACAGGCGGACGCCCTGACCGCGCTTCAGAACGCCGGCTTCCAGGTCGAGGTGCTGCGCATTGCCAGCTCCACGATTCCCTCGGGTGCGGTCGCACACCAGATCCCCGCCGCACGTGCACAGGCGGCGTCAGGGTCCAAGGTCGGCATACTGACTTCGACGGGTCGGGCTGCCGAAGGCACTCCCGGTGCCTACCTCCCCGATGTTGTCGGCAAGGGTCGTGACGAAGCAGCCCAGATCCTGCAGCAGGCCGGACTGAAGTCCGCGGTCATCGAGGCCGCGAGTCCATCCGTGCCCGCTGGAGTCGTGTTCGCTCAGGAGCCCAACGCTCGGTCGCTGGCTGCCGCGCCCCCGAAGAAGAGCCTCCTGTGGCTGTGGGTCGTGCTCGGCGTGATCGCGGCCGCTCTGGTCGCGTTCTTCCTGTTCTCGCGAGGCACCGCCGGGCCCGAGGTCGAAGTGCCGACGGTCGTGGGTGTCACGGTCGAGCAGGCCGAGGCAACGCTTACGGAGGCAGGCTTCGTCCTGGGCAGAGAGTCCCAAGAGGAGACCGACGCCGCAGAGCCCGGTACGGTGGTCGCGCAGACTCCTGCTGCGGGCGAGATGCTCGCCAAGGGCGGTCGAGTGGATGTGGTCGTCGCCGTGGCGATCGCCGGCGTGGAGGTCCCCGACGTCGTCGGTATGTCGTCGGCTGCCGCCAGGGCGCAGATGGAGGGCGCGGGTCTCACAGTCCGCGTCACCGAGACGGCGAGTGACGATGTCACCAAGGGTGACGTCATCGAGCAATCACCCCGTGCTGGAACCCGGGTCGAGGCCGGAGCCGAGATCGCTCTGACGGTGTCCTCCGGTGCTGCTCCCGTGCAGAACGTGTCTGTTCCGAATGTGACCGGCATGACTGAGAGCGAAGCCAGGTCTGCACTCGGCAACGCGGGTCTCAGCTCACGCACGCTTCTGGCTTCCAGCGATAGTGTGCCTGCCAAGGATGTCGTCGGTCAGGCGCCCGCCGCCGGTTCGAGTGTTGCACCGGGAACGCAGATCTACCTCGTGGTATCCGAAGGTCCCCTGGCGCCGGAGGTCACGCTCGTGCCGGTACCGAACGTCACCGGTATGAGCCAGGCCGACGCGGGCGAGGCGCTTGAGGACGCGGGCCTGACGCCCGAGGCGGTCGAGGTTGCAAGCCCCGGCGCGGCAGGTGTCGTGGTCAGCCAGCTTCCCGCCGCCGGCGACGAGGTTGCCGAGGGCAGCACGGTGTATGTGTTCATCTCCAAGGGACAGGCGGAATAGCGCTACCTCGCCGAGACGATCTCTTCATACGGCTGGACGACGACGAAGCACGTACCGATGAACTGCATCTGGTAGGTTTCGCCGCTCGTCCGGCCGTATCAGGGTCTCGAGCGACGCATTCACCGTGGCGCCGACTCTGATTCGTACCGCTTCGTCCTCGCGAGCCGACGTCAGGCGTCGCGCTCCTCGGGTCCGCTCAGAGCCGCGGCCGCAGCAGCGCTACGGCGCTCGAGTTCGGCCACCCGCACGGAGAGCTCAGACAGCGCACCCGCGTCCGTGGCGGCAGCCTCACCGCTGGCCGCAAGGCCGCTCGCAGCGGCCTCTGTCTTGTCCTGACGTCCGCGGATGAAGCGTAGGTAGCCGATGCCGACGCTGAGGAAGAGGGCTACGAGAACCACCCAGAAGCGTGCGCGGGTATCACCTCCCGCAAATGACCAGCCGGTTCCGTAGATCAGCGTGAACATGCCTCCCAGCAAGAACCCGTTGCTGAAGACGCGCAGGTGCTCGGGCAAGAACAGCGAGATCGCCATGAGCACCGTAGCGAAGATGATGAGGATGATGCTGGTGGTGACCGCCCAGTCGTCGCGCTCGTCTGACATCTTGTCGTTGATGGCGTCGATGTCGTCTTGGACGCGCTTCATCTGAGCCTGATCGGCGAGGGAAGCCTCCTTGCCGCCGGACCGCATATTGATCTGTTCTTGCTCCTTGTAGAGCTCCTCGAGTTCTTCCTGCTCCGGCGAGTTTTCGCCCAAGGGCTGTGGGTAGAACGTCCACACGCCGACTCCTACGACCACTACGAGCAGGATGCCCAAGAAGAGCGAGAAGATCAGCTGCAGGGCATCGGCTCGGCGGGTATCCGTCTGTACATGAGCCATCTTCGGGCTCCAATCTTTGCGTGGTGACGGGTGTGTACGCATCCGCGTACAGGCGGATTATCCCCGTTCTCACGCCGTTCGCACGGGTGCCGCACGGCCGTTGACCGGCGGGTGGGGATTCGCCCGCAATTCGTACGGGCGAGGCGTCGGTGCGCGCCCAGTGCCGCGTTTTGGCATCACCGGAGAGCCCTTTGCGTGACGTCAGCCGATGGCGGGCGTCTCTAACCGTGTGTCCAGCGAGGTGTTTGCGCACCTGACAAGCGTTTTTCGGCACGCGCGGTGCTACACTTGCAGGAACAAATCCGCCTCGCGCCGCGCATGTAAACGGCGCGGCTGAAGGTCGGATGGTTTCGACGCGCCCTTCGGGAGATGGGACTGGGTTATCAGCAGGCAGCGAGACCGGAGCATCGGACTGCCGAAGGTCATAGTCGCCGGAGTGTTGACGGCGGCTCTGTTTGCTGTTCCCTTCATGGCTTCGGCGCTGCTTTCCACCGCGCCCACCAACCAGAAGAGTTGGTACTGGCAGAACCCGGTCCCGCAGGGCAATAACCTGCTCGGGGTGACCACCGTCGGGGCCTCTGATGTATGGGCGGTCGGCGCCGCCGGGACCCTTCTCCACTCCGACAACGCCGGCGTGACGTGGGCCGCCGAGGACCCCAACACGCAGCTTGAGCTGAGAGCGATCGACTTCGCGGATTCCGACAACGGGTGGCTCGTCGGGGCCGCAGGCACGATCCGCGCCACAACCGACCGCGGCTCCACGTGGACGACGCAGCCAGCCGGCACCGCCGCCAACCTGCGCTCGGTGGCGTTCGTCGACTCAACGACCGGGTGGGTTGTCGGCACGGTGGGCACGATCCGCGCCACCGCCGACGGCGGAGACACGTGGACCGGCCAGACGTCGAACACGACCCAGCAGCTCAACGGCATCGATTCGGTCTCCGCGAGCCGGGCTTGGACTGTGGGAAACACGGCGACGATTCGCGCCACCACCGACGGTGGCTCGACGTGGACGACCCAGACCCCGCCGGCGGGCGTGACCGTGGCGCTCAACGGGGTGGATTTCGTCGATGAGAACACGGGCTACGTGGTGGGCAACACCGGGACGATCCTCAAGACCACCGACGGTGGCTCGACCTGGACGACGCAGACCGCAGGCACCGCGAGTAACCTGCTCTCGGTGGCCTTCGCCGATGAGGACACCGGCTGGGTCGTGGGCCTTACGGGGCAGGTGCGCTACACGACCGACGGCGGTACCACGTGGAGTCTCTCGCAGTACGGCGTGAGCGTCACGCTCAACGGAGTCGCACTGTTCGACGGGCAGAACGCCCAGGTCGTCGGCAACACCGGCACGATGCTTCGCACCACCGATGGCGGGACCAGCTGGCTGAACCAGGCCCCGGGCACGACCGTCGTGCTCAACGACGTATACTTCCTCGATCAGTCGATCGGCTGGGCGGCGGGTGCGTCGGGCATGATCATGAGGACCGAGGACGGTGCCCAGACCTGGGTCAATCGGTCCGTGGGCGGCGCTACGGCCTGGCAAGGGATCCACTTCGCTGACGCCGACCACGGATGGGTCGTAGGTTCCCTTGGGCGCATCCGACGAAGCACTGACGGCGGCGTGTCGTGGTCAACACAGGACTCGGGAACCACTCAACAGCTGAACTCCGTCTCTGCGGTGACGTCGCAGACCGCTTACGCGGTGGGAAATGCCGGCGTGGCGCTCAAGACCACCGACGGCGGATCGACCTGGACGACGATGCCGGTCGGCGTCGCCACAGTGCTCACTGACGTCTTCTTCCTCGACGAGAACACCGGATGGGTCTGCGGTCAGACGAACGTCATCAGAAAGACCACCGACGGCGGTGCGACTTGGATCGTTCAGCCCCTGGGCGCGACGAGCTATCTGCGAGACATCTACTTCACCGATGCGAACAACGGTGTCGTGGTGGGAAGCACGAACAACGTGATCCGCTATACCACGAACGGCGGAACCACGTGGACAGCGGCGACCAATCCTGCTGGTGCGTTCTACGGTGTAGTGATGGGAGACGCCGGCAGCGGGTGGGCGGTGGGAACCAATGCGCGTGTTCTCCGGACGACCGATGGCGGTGCGACCTGGGTCGCCCAGAATCCCCAGACGGCCCCCACACTTGCACTCAACGGAATCAGTGCGGCTGGTCCGGACAACGGCTGGCTGGTCGGCGCCGGAGGAACGGTCCGCAGCACCGATGACGGCGGCGCCACGTGGCGAAGCGTCAGCTACGGCACGATCCTGCAGCTCAACGCCGTCAAGATGTGGGACGCCCTCACGGCCTGGACCGCCGGTAACACGGGGGCCGTATTGCGTACGACAGACGGCCTGACATGGGGCGTGCAGGCCTCAGGCACGACCAACAACCTGTTTGGTGTCGACTTCGTCTCAGAGACGCGCGGGTGGGTCGTGGGCGCGCTAGGCACCATCAGGACGACCGGCGACGGCGGCTCGACGTGGGCCGGACAGACCTCGGGCACGACTCAGACGATCAACGCCGTCGACTTCGTTGACGCGAACAACGGCTGGTATGCAGCGGGCGGGGCCACGCTCGGACGCACGACCGACGGCGGCTCCACGTGGACCACGCAGACGCCCGCCTCAATCGCGACCACGGTTGCGCTCAACGGGATCTCCTTCGCAGACGCGAATGTGGGCTGGGCCGTCGGTGGCATAGCCGGTCAGCCGAGTGCGGTCTTGAAGACCGTCGACGGCGGCTCCACGTGGACCACGCAGACCACGACGATATCGCCGGCGCGCATCTTGCGCGCGGTATCGGCGGTCGATACTCAGACGGCGTGGGCCGTCGGTGACAACGGGACGCTCATCCGGACGACCGACGGCGGGACCATCTGGACAACGGTGCCGACGGGTGTGATCGTTGCGCTCAACGACATCCACTTCGAAGACGCGACCCATGGCTGGTTTGCAGGGGCGTCGAGTGGCACAACGGTTGTCTCGGTCATCCAGCGCACCACTGACGGCGGCGCCACATGGGTCGCGCAGAACCCCGGTACTGCCAACATCCTGCGCGCCGTCGACTTCGCGGACCCCGATCAGGGCGTGATCGTCGGTCTCTTCGGGACCATCCTGCGCACCACCGACGCCTCCGCGCCCGAGACTACGATGACGCTTGACCCGGCCATCCCCGACGGCACGAACGACTGGTACATCACGTCGCCCGATGTGAGCTTCTCGACCACCGAGCCGGCGATCACGTACTACAGCCTCAACGGCACCTCCGGCCCGTGGCAGACCTACTCGTCGCCTTTCGCGATGACCCGTGAGGGCACGATCACCATCGGCTTCTACTCGATCGATGCGGGCGGCAACCGCGAGACCACGCAGACGGCCGTCGTCAAGCACGACCGCGGCGCGCCCACCACGCCTACCTTGCTCGCCGCCTCGGTCACGTCGACTACGGCGACCCTCACCTGGGCGCCTTCGTTCGACACGACCTCAGGGGTCGCGTACTACGAGGCACTTCAGGACGGCTCGGCGGTGGGCACGAGCGCCGTGCCGGCCATCACGCTGACCGGGTTGACACCTGAGGTCGAGACGACGTTCACGGTGCGTGCCTACGACGTCGCGGGCAACGTATCCGGCGAGTCTGCACCGGCTGTGTCCTTCACGCTGGGCGAGCTGCCTCGTCCGCCGGCGATCGTTTTCGCTCGCAGCGCGTACCGCAATGCGGTGCAGGTGAACTGGGGCGAGACGACAGGGACGGTTGGGCCGGTTGCGTATCGCGTGTACCGTGCGCTTGACGGCGGGCCGTACTCAGCCCTCGCGACCATCACGGTGAACTACCCCGGATCCTGGCTCGATACATCGGTTGTGGCCCCTGCCGTCGCCGCCTACAGCATCGCCACCATCGACGCTCGCGGCGAGGGGACGGCGAGTGCACCGGCGACCTCGACTGTCGCTACGCTCACGGCGCTGCCCGCGCCGGCGCGCTTCCGCGCGGTCTCGACCACCGCCGGCGTTGAGACGAGCTGGACTGCGCTCCCCGGCGCCACCGGCTACCTGCTGTATCGCGCCCTATCGAGCACCGGCACGCCATCGGTCGTGACCACGCCGACAGCGGTCGTGGGGGCATCGTACGTGGACACGTCTGCGGCGATCGATACCGACTACTGGTACCGGATCGCCGCTATCGATGCGTCAGGCGTTGTGGGCGCCATCGGCCTGCCTGTCTTCGTTCACACGCTGAGCGCTCCGGCGACCGATTCGCCCCATGGCGAGTACGACCCGTTCACCGACGACTGCGCGCTGTGCCATCGCTCGCACAGCTCGGCCAATGAGTTGGCGCTGCTCGTCACACCCGGCGACAACGAGATCCCCCTCTGCCTGAGCTGCCATGACGGCACGTCGGCGCCGGACATCCTCGATGAGTTCTCGGATTCGACCATGTCCAGTCGGCACCCGGTGTCGGTTGACAGCACTCCGACGGTCCTGCGGTGCGGTCAGTGCCATACGCCCCACAACGACAACGGCGGACCGGAGCTCGGCAAGTTGCTGTACGCGCCGGGTGGCGTGCGAACGGGCAATGCGATCTGCTACGGCTGTCATGACGCGACTGCACTCACGCTGCCGCGTGGAGACATGACCGTGTTCGAAAGCTCGGGGCACCGTGCGAGCATCCCGGCGCCGGCCGATGCGGTCGAGGTGGTCTGTCTGGCCTGTCATGAAGGTCACGCCACGCGTGAGCCCTCGCTCGTACCCTATTCCGGTGACCAGCGCTGCGTGTGGTGCCACTCGGTCGACAAGTCGATGCCGGGTTCGGTCGACATCTCTGGGCGGCTTGCCGGTGCAGATTCGTCTACGCGGCATGACCTGCTCGCCGCCGACCAAGCCGCAAACGGCTCGATGATCGCCTGCGCAAACTGTCACGAACCACACATCTCCGCGCCGGGAACGCCGACGGTGGATCCGGATGACCCCTCGACCACCGGAGGCTGGACGGGCACGACCGTCGGGCAGTGTCTGCGCTGCCACGACACCGAACTGCCAACATCCACCGAGACTTCGGGCTGGGCACCGGTGCCCCTTGGCGCAGGCGGCGCCACGGTCGTATCCGACATCGCCTCGTCGTGGGCGGGCGATGTGCACGGCGACGCACTCTCGACGCCGAGCTATCTGCGTCCTGATATGAACTACGCCGCGGGCGATCCGCTGTCGTGTGAAACGTGCCATGACCCGCACGGTTCGCTCAACAAGTGGGGCCTTGCGGAGTCCGTTGCAGCCTCCGGGACGCCGCTCGTGGCCAGTGGCCTTGCGGTCGTGCCGGTCGGCGCGGGCGCGGACTTGCGCTTCTTCTGCGGCTCGTGCCATATCGTCGGACCGTCGACGCATCCCGATGCCCTGTCGGGTGGTGCGGACCTGACGCAGTGGCCCATCGACTGCACCGCGGGTGGGTGTCACTCACACGCGGGGACCGGGCTGTGACCGAGCCGGACCATGATGAGCTGAGCGAGGACACGCGAAAGACGCGCCGGCTGGATCGCGCCCGAGCTTCCCGGCGCCGCGCTGTGTTCGGCATCGTGGCGATCACACTTCTTCTGCTCGCCGTTGCGTGGATCGTCAGCTCTGAGAGGATCGCCGATCCGGGTGTGCCGCCTGTCGCGGTCGTGAAGATCATCACGGGCCCAGGTACGGGCGAGAACCCGGATTTCAAGCGTCCGCTGGCCGCCGCATGGGGTCGTGATGGTGACGTGCTCGTGTCGGACACCGAGAACAAGCGCATCGTGGAGTTCGCGGCTGACTGGAGTTTCGTGAGGGAGTTCGGTGCGCAGGGCACGAAGGCGACCACGGAGTCGGTGACGCCGGTGCCGCTTGAGATGCCGGTCGGCCTTGACGTGAGCGCTGAGGGCGAGGTCTATGTGGCCGATCTTCGAGGGGGACGCGTCGCGATCTACGACTCGGCAGGCCGCTTCAGGCGAACGTTTGCGCCGCCAAACTCGGCGGACTGGCGACCGACCGATGTGGCCGTTGGCCAGACACGGGTCTACGTGACCGACCAGACGGGTGTAGAGGTGTTTGACCGCATGGGCGTATGGCTCGAGCGCCTGCCCATCGACGGTCAGACCGATGGGCTTTCGCGACCGAACGGGATTGCGGTCGGCAAGGACGGCACCATCTACGTCTCGGACACTAACCGGTTTCGGATTCTTGCTGTCGATGCGAGCGGGACCGTCGTGTACACGACCGCTCAGGGCGACTCGTCCGATCGAGCGTTCGGCCTGCCCCGCGGTCTCGGGGTGTTCGACGACGGAACAGCGCTCGTCGCCGATGCATTCAGTTTCGCGATCACCGAGGTTGACCCCAGCGGCAAGCGTGGGCGCCGCTGGGGAGTTCAGGGCGACCGGCCGGGGCGCTTCAACTACCCCAACGACGTGGATGTGTCGGGAGAACTCGTGCTTGTCACTGACAAGGAGAATCATCGGGTGCAGGTGCTGCGGCTGAGAAGAGAGTAGCGTTGGGTATACGCTCGTTGTCGTAGTTCTGGGGAGGGCACGTGTCCGCGATGATGTTGCTAGGAATCATAGTGCTGATCCTGTTCCTGCTGGCTGGGCTGGGTCTTGCGATCTGGTACTTCTCGGATGGTGATGGCGAGTAGCCGAAGCTGGAGTGGCAAGGGACGCGAGATGTGCGCGTTGACGCGTCCCGCGCCCGTCGCTAACATACGTGAGCACGCGCAACGGCCAGGTAGCTCAGTTGGTAGAGCAGGGGACTGAAAATCCCCGTGTCGGCGGTTCAAGTCCGTCTCTGGCCACCAGGAATATATGAAGGGTCGGGCCGCTCAGGCTCGGCCCTTCTCTGGTTCATGTCCCCCAAAGGAGCGGCACGGGAGTGAACTACTGCTTCTCGAAGATGTCGACGTAGGGTGTGTAGCGGAACTGGCGGTTGCGTGCCTGACCGGTGATCTCCTCGAGGAAGCCGAGCTGCACGAAGTGCTCCACCAGGTCGGCGGCGGCGCGATAGGTTAACGACGTTGCCCCCGAGACCGCATTCACGCTAAGTATGGGCTCCGAGTACAGGCGCTCGAGCAGCGCCAGTCCGCTTGCTGCGCCACGCCCTAGTTCGGTCGCAATAAGGCTGCGGTGTGCTTCGCGGAGTTCAAGTATGGAATGGGCGGTTTCGGCCGAGCGCTTCGCCACGTCGCTCACTCCGCGCAGGTAGAAACTCACCCATTCCTCCCACTCGCCCCGGTCGTGGACGCCCTGCAACAGGTCGTAGTACCTGAGCTGGTTCATGGCGAAGTACTCGGAGAGGTAGAGCACCGGTCTCGACAGCAGCCCCCGTTCGCAGAGCAGCAGGGTCAGTAGCAGACGACCTACGCGACCGTTTCCATCAAGGAATGGGTGAATCGTCTCAAACTGCGCGTGGACCAGAGCGGTCTTCACGAGGAACGGCATCGGCGCATCAGCGTGAATGAACTGTTCGAGCCGCGATAATGCCGGGCCGACTTCGTCCGGCGGAGGAGGGACGAAGCTAGCTTGCGCGAGTGTCGCACCGGCAAATCCGATCCAGTTCTGGCTCGTTCGTATCTCGCCCGGATGCTGCTCCGCGCCCCGAACGTTCGAGAGAAGAACACGGTGCACTTCGCGAATCAGCCGAACGGACACCGGCAGCTCCGACAGGAGCGCGAGCCCATGGTTCATTGCGGCGACATAGTTTCGCACCTCGCCGATGTCGGCCGGGCGTGTGCCCGGTACCCCGGCTTCGTCGCGGAGGACATCGTCCAGGCTGCTCCTTGTCCCTTCGATTCGGCTGGAGAGCACCGCCTCTTTGCGGATGTACATGAGTGTGAACTGATCCACGTCCGGCAACGTTCGGATCGCTCCGTCCAGGCGGCCGAGAGAGAGGTCTGCTTCCGACAGCAGGTGTTGCGCCTGTTCGTCGAGGAGAACGGGGGGCGACGGCGGAAGGTCAGCCGGAATGAAGGCGCTGTAGCCCTGGATCTGCCCCACGTATCGACCCGAGCGGTTTGATGAAGTCATCGCGCCTCCTCGCTCGGCCACCGTGACTACAATATGGAGTTTGCATCCCGACCTTATTGTAGTCAAGGCACATATAGACGAATGGACGAACCCATACTGCAGTGCGAGCTGAAAATCCCCGTGTCGGCGGTTCAAGTCCGTCTCTGGCCACCAGACTTACTGAAAGCCTCGCCCCGTTCTGGGCGGGGCTTTCTTGATTTCTGGGCCGCGAGATTGAAGGTCGACATCGGAGGCAGAGTATCGTCGCCGCACCCGTGCGGCAGATCTACTGAAGTGCCCTGACCGAATCGACGACCTATGCGCGTCGCCAGCGAACAGCCGATGCCTTGAACATCGCACGCACCTGCATACCCGTTTGCAGGCCAAGATCGGCGCTGGCTGCGCGGGACACTGAAGCGGCCAGGCGTTCGTGGCCCACTTGGAGCGTGACTCGCACCGTGGCTCCGTAGAGTTCTAGCTCCAGGATGGTCGCTTCGAGCAGATTGCGAGCGCTCAGGGGCGGCAGTCCAGCGCCGCTCTCGACGAGGATTACGTCTTCAGGCCGCACCGAGATGAGGACTGCAGTGTCCACAGGCGCCTCACCGACTACGGCGATCGAAGCATCTCCGATCGACACTTGGAACAGCCCGCCCGATGAAGCGGTGACGATGCCCTTGGCGGCCGGCTCGACGCCGAGGAACGAAGCCGTCCATTCGTCCTCGGCCAAACCCGCGATCTCCTCTGTGGGTCCGTGCACAACGATGCGGCCCCGATTCATGATCGCGACACTGTCGGCCACCACCAGCGCTTCGTCCTGATCATGAGTGACGTAGATGACGGTCACGCCCTCCGCTCGCAAGATGGTGGCGAAGTCGTGCGTCAGTTTGCGCTTCAACAACGGATCGAGCGATGCGAGCGGTTCGTCGACGAGCAGCACCTGCGGCTCTACGACCAAGGCGCGGGCAAGCGAGACTCTCTGCGCCTCTCCGCCCGACAGTTGGAGGGCACTGCGATCCTCGTACCCGGCCAGCCCCACGCGTGCGAGCGCCGACGAGATCGCCGCGCCGCGCCGTGCTCGAGGCACGCCGCGGATCGACAGGCCGTACTCGACGTTGGCGCGGACAGAGCCCTTGAAGAGATACGGGCGCTGGAATACCGCGGCCATGGAGAGCACCGCAGCGCGGTCGGCAGGTGTGACTCGCTCTCCGCCCAGGCGCACTTCGCCAGCATCAGGTCGGTCGAGTAGCCCGAGCAGCTGTAACAGGGTGGTCTTGCCGGAGCCGGAAGGCCCGAGCAGGGCGAGCGTGCGACCGGCGGGAGCCTCGATGAAAGGTACATCGAGCGCGAAGTCGCCCTTCTTGAAGCGCCGGGTGAGGTTCGTGCCGGAAACGGAGAGTGGCTCACTCACTGACGTTCCCACTTCTCCGCCGAGGTCTGCAGCCCGGTGAGGATGACATTGACCGCGATCACGATGGTCATCAGCACGAGCGCCAACGCGAGTGCGGGACCGTAGCGCCCCATGCGCGTGTACTGGACGATGGCTGTCGTCATGACGCGTGTCTCACCGCGAAGGTTCCCGCCGACCATCTGAACGGCGCCGACCTCGGAGATGATGGCGCCGAAGCCGCCCGCCACGGCTGCGATCAGCCCCATGCGCGACTCCTTGAGCACGAGCGCTGCGATGCGCCAGCCCCGCGCGCCGAGCGAGCGTGCCTGTAGCTGCAGTTCCCGAGGTACCGCGGAGACGGCCGCCGCTGTGATCGCCATGATGATGGGGGTTGCGATGATGAGCTGCGCTATCACCATGGCCGGTTTGCTGTAGAGCAGCCCGAGATCGCCAAGCGGGCCTCTGCGGGAGAGAGTCATCGCGACGATGAGGCCCACGAAGACGGGGGGCAGGCCCATGCCCGAGTTGAAGATGATCAGTGCGGCGCGCCTGCCGACGAACCGCTTCAAGCCGACGACCAGCCCGATCGGTATCCCGATGAGAAGGGCGATCGCCGTCGCCGTCCCCGATACCTGCAGGGAGGTGACGACGATCGCCCACACGTTCATGGATCCCGAGGTGAGAACCGCCCACCCGTCCCGCAGCGCGTCCGTGTAGATGCTCATCGCGGTTGCGCTCCGGGGCTTCGCAAGGCTACTTCGCGTTCGGTACGAACAGCGGCTCGCCGAACTCTTCAACGCCGAACTCGCCAATCAGCTTCTGAGCCTCGTCGCCAAGCACCCAGTCCCAGAACGCCTGGCCGCCCGCTTGGTTCTTTGCCTCAGTGACGACGATGGTGCCGTACTGATTCAGAAGCGTAGGATCCTTCTCAAACAGGATTTCGAGGTCGAGCGCGTCCCTCATTGAGAGGTACGTCGCGCGGTCGGCCATCGTGTAGGCCTGTTCCTCAGAGGCGATCTTGAGCGTGTCACCCATGCCCTGTCCGGTCTCTTCGTACCAATCATCGGTCTCAGGGGTCGGCGTGGGCTCAACGCCGGCCGCAGGCCACAACTGGAGTTCCTTCTTGTGGGTACCGGAGTCATCGCCGCGAGAGAAGAACTTCGTCTTGCCCTCGTCGCCAGCCTTCTGGATCGCCGTCATCGCCGCCTCGATGTCCGCCGCGCCCTTGATGCCAGCCGGGTCGGAGGCAGGACCCACGATGATGAAGTCATTGTACATGACGTCCGCACGCTCGATGCCATAGCCTTCCTCGACGAACACCTCTTCATCAGCGGTTGCGTGAACCAGAAGAACATCCGCATCCTTTGTCCGACCCAGCTCAAGGGCCTCGCCTGTGCCTACGGCGATAACCTGCACTTTGTACTCAGGGTTAGCCGCTTCGAACGCGGGAATCAGTTCGTCAAAAAGCCCTGAGTCCTCCGTCGAGGTGGTCGATGACAGAACCACGTTCGTTGGCTCGGCCGGTGGCTCCGCGGTGTCTGTCGTCTCGCCACAGGCGGCGAGGCCCAGTGCCAAGACGAGCACGAACCCCACTATGGCCAAGCGCCTCCAAGACGCTTCTCTCACGTATCGCACATCGATCTCCTCTCGAATCGTGGAGCAGATGAGCTGCTCCAGCGTGCGCACGCACTAGGCACGCTAAGTAGGTGCTTACCCTTTGGCTCCGATTGAGAATCGGACAACCAGGCGTCGGCGCGCGGACACACTCTGGAGTTGAATGGCGCTCGCTCTCAGATCGTGAGGTCTCGCGCGGAGTAGAAGCGATACGTCCCGAACACCGCGACGCCGATGATGATGGCGGACAGCCCGATGAAGAACGGGTCGAGTCCGTCGGCGATGAGTGCGGCGGCGTCGAAGTACTTGAACGGCGTGAAGTAGCCCAAGAAGCCCCAGCTCTCGTTCAGGTTGACCGCGTAGTAGAGCAAGTACGTGAAGAACATGATCGAGGTCGCCCGCGAGGCGGCGGCCTTGGGCCGATGACTGGTGCCCGCCACCAGCGCACCGATCGAGAAGAAGATCAGCTGTACGAACAGTAGGCCGGTCATCAACACGAGCATCTCTTCGGCGAACGCCTCGTCGGTACTGAAGTAGTCGACGAAGTAGAGCGATGAGGCGAGCGTCACAAGGTTGAAGGCGATCACCATGACAAGACCCGCGGAGAGCTTGCCGGTAATCACTCTATTTCGCGACGCAGGCTTGGCGAAGAGAAACTCAGAGGTGCGGTCCCGTTCCTCCTTCGCGATCAGCTGCGAGCCGAGAAGCACCGCGTGCACGGCTCCCATGACTGCGAGGTACAAGAAGAGTATCCCGTAGAAGCCCAGAGCCGTAGTCAGGTCGAAGCCTTCCAGACCAAAGATCACCCGGATCGCCGTGGGAAGCTCGTCCATGATCTCGACTACCGACTGTCCGGCAGCATCATAGGCCGCGAACTTCGCCATGCCGGAGTAGACCATGACCACGATGCCGATGGACCAGAACAGCAGCCCCCACCGATGTGACTTCAGTTCACGCAGGAATACGTTCATGTGTGCCACCTATGCAGCCGCGCGGATGTCCTTCTTCAGAAAGATCACGTAGGTCGCGACGAGTGCCGCGACGACGAACACCACCGTGAGCAGGAGATACTCGGTCTCGAAACTCTTGTTCGTGATGATGTAGGCGGGGTCGAAGTACCTGAAGGGCGACAGCCAGCGAACCTCGACATTGTCGAGGACGTCGCCGATCACCCCGATGATGTAGAAAGCGAAGACCGTCGGCAGGGACACGGCGATCACCGACTTGATCTTGGGGACGGTCACCGAGAAGAGCGCTCCCAGTGCGAAGAAGAAGAGCTGCACGAACAGCATGGTCGACGCGAGCAGAAGCAGCGCCTGTGAAGAGAACGCCTCCGTTGTCGAGATCGAGACCGCAAGGTATGAGATCGCGACGAAGACCACGTTCGTGAACAGGATGACCGAAAGCGCCGCCGTCAGCTTGGCGGTGACGATCCGCGACCGGGACACCGGCTTCGAGATGAGGAAGTCCGCGGTCTTGTCGGTGACTTCCTTGGAGATCACACCGACCCCGAGGTTCATGGCCTGTATCGCTGCGGCCAGGACTGCGAAGCCGAGCAGGTAGCCATAGAAGCCGAGTACCGACAGGAACGTCTCGGCCGAGATGTTGACCAGTGCGCGGATGGCCTCCGGGAAGTTCTCCAACACCGCGTAGAGGCCCTCGACGTCGGCAGAGAACGCCGGATACATCGCCATGAAAGCCAGCGCGATCGCCCCGAGCGAACCTGCCCAGGTGAGCGCTGACTTCCGGTAGGTCATGATCTCTCGGAGGAATATGTTCATGCGCTACTCCTCCTTCTGGTAGTAGTGCAAGAAGATCTCCTCCAGGTCCGGCTCTTCCACCTGCAGGTCGCGCAGGTCCTGCTGGGCAAGGACCTTAGTGACGTCGTTCACACGACCACGGAAGAGGAAGCTCACCGTGTGGTTCGACACGGAGAGATCGCTCACGCCGTCGATCTGGAAGCGCGTTGAGTCGGGTGGCTCGGCCGTCTCCAGCGTGAAGCGCTTGGTGGCGTTCTCCAGAAGCGTCTTGATCGTTTCGACCTTGATGATCGTGCCGTCCTTGATGATGCCCACCCGGTGGCAGAGCTTCTGGACCTCAGACAGAATGTGCGAGGAGAAGAGCACAGTGGCCCCCCGCTCGTTCTCTTCCCGAAGCAAGTGGAAGAACTGCTGTTGGATGAGAGGGTCCAGCCCGCCGGTGGGCTCGTCCAAGATGATGAGCTTGGGCTGATGCGCGAGTCCCTGGATGATGCCGACCTTCTTCTTGTTGCCGTACGAGAGGTCATCGATCTTCTTCTTCAGGTCGAGGTCGAGAAGATCAGCGAGTTCGTGGATATGCTTCTCGGCGGCGCCCCGGTCCCTGTCGTAGAAACTCACCGAGTACTTGAGCAAGTCGATCGCACGCATGTCGTCGTAGTAGAAGACCTCGGAGGGCAGATAGCCCACCTGCTGGCGAATCTCGGGACCGGAGGTGAGGATGTCCTTGCCGAACACCGTAGCCGAGCCGCTCGTGGGATGGATCAGGCCGAGCAGAGTCCGGATGGTTGTGGACTTGCCGGCGCCGTTCGGACCGATGAACCCATAGATCTCACCCTCATGCACGGTCATGTCGAGATCGACGATGCCCCGTGACGTGCCGTAGTACTTGGTCAGCTTCGAAGTCTCGATCGCATTCATCTCTACTCCACCCGGTAGCCGCTCGGCGCGCACTCGATTCACTCGGACTATGTTCCCGCTTGTCGACGCGCAAAGACGCACGTCAGAAAACTCACCTTGAGGCGCGCCCGGGCGGGGTACTCCTCGCCAGCTCTCTCCTCGCTTCGGGCTCGTCGCCGGCCGCGAAAGAGCTGCGGTTAAGCGAAGCTAGCTTCGGGTACATAGTAGGTAACAAGCTGCGAAAGGCGGATAAGATGCCCGACATGGTGCATGTTCCTGTTCCCGTTGATCGGTTGCAGGAAGTCTATGAGGTTTTGGCGCGCAGGCCGGTTGGAACCCAGGCCATGGTTGTGAGCGAGGACGGCTATCCCAGCGGATGGAACCAGGAGCTGATCGACCGCATGTTCATCGAGTCATCGAGCGCCATGAGACGAATCCTGAGTGCCCTAGCTCAGAGGGCGCCTAGCTGGGTCACCACCGGCGCTATTGCCGATGCCTCCGCGCTAACGGCCCGACAGGTTGTTGCGTCGCTCGGACCGTTTGAGAAGCGTTGTCGCGGCCGTTACGGGATGAGCGTCCGACCGTTCGCGGCACGGGAGTTCGTCGACGAAGGCATTCTGAAGTACTCCATGTCGCCGGCAGTGGCGAGTAGGACCCTTGAACTGGCCGCTAAGGCGGAAGCTGACGAGAAGGTGAGCGCCTGAGTAGAGCGCACCGCACGGCACCGAACCGAGACATCATTCGCCCTCAGGAGGCGATTCAAATGTTGTGGACCATCATCGTAGTGTTGGCAGTGCTCTGGCTTCTCGGCTTCAGCTTGAACATCGGCGGTGGGCTGATTCACGCGCTGATCGTCATCGCGCTCGTCTTGCTTGTGTTCAACCTCATCTCGGGTCGTCGCACCGTCTAGTGTGACCGCCGCGGGCCAAGACCCGCTGTCGGCACACCGCTCGACACTGATCCGGCCAACCCGCCGTGCGGCACAGAGATTCTGTGCGCCGCGGACGAAGGGAAGTGCGTCATGTCCCATGCAACCGCTGCTTCAGTCAATCGGAGCCAGCTCCATACCGAAGTCCGATCACCCATCGAGGCGGTGATGGCTCGTGTCGTCTGGTTCGCGTTCGGCGCCATCGAGATACTCATCGCCATCCGGTTCGTCCTTACCCTCTTCGGCGCCAACGCCGAGGCGGGATTCGTGAAGTTCATCTACGCCGCGTCCGACGTATTCATGGCCCCGTTCAACGCGATCTTCAGCACCGACCGTGCGTCCGGTGTGACCTTTGAGTGGAGTGCACTCGTGGCGATCGCCGTCTACGCACTGATCGCTTGGGGTCTCGTCGCCCTGATAGGTGTCGTGAGCCCTCGCACGCACGCGCAGACCGTCGAGCGTGTCGAGATCGACGAGGACGTCCAGACCCGGTAGCGCTGCCGGTCGCCCCAGAGTCGGGGTGGACACCGCGTAGCGGATCATTCGAAGCGTACAGGCAGACCACATAAGCGAAAGAGGCGAGGAACATGAGTGAGCACAAGACCGAGGACATGAAGGGCCGCATGAAGGAGGCCGTTGGAACCGTCACGGGCGACAAGGGTCTACAGCGGGAAGGCAAGATGGACCAGGCCAGTGCTGCGACCAAGAAGACCATCGATGGGGCCGCAGACGCCGTGAAGGATGCTATCAGCCCTAAGAAGTAGCGAGTCTTCGACGGGCCTGGAGGTAGTCAGAATGCCGTCCGATATCCGGGTGCTCCGCCCCCATGAGTTTCTCAGATCGACCGAGGATGGACGGCTCGATCTGGAAGAGGCAAAGAGGCTTCTCGCCGAGACCGCCTTGGCGTCGCCGCGAGCGAAGCGCTACGACGTACTCGTCGACACACGGAGCGCTCAATCAGAAATGACCGTATCCGACCTCCTGGATCTGGCTTCTGGACTTCGTGCGGTCCGCGGATCGTTTGCCGGGAAGACGGCCTTCGTGGTCTCGCCACAAAGGGTCGATCATGCGGAGTTCTTCGCGGCCTTGGCAGAGAAGCAGGGCTTCGAGGTGAGCGTGTTCACCTCACTGGGCGATGCGATGACGTGGCTGATCGATGCGGAAGGCGGCACCCCTGAGCCGAGCGGTACTCAGCGCGTGGACCCGTTTGGGCGGTCACTTGCGGGCATCGCGGACTCGAGCCGCGGCGATTACTAGCGCACGGGTCTGTCTCTGAGCAGACAGCCTGAGAAAGAAAAGCCTCACTGGAGCCCAGTGGGGCTTTCTTTCGTCGTCGAAGGCGGAGCGCCTTGACCGGTGCCGTCCCACGGGTCTAGTCTGGGGTTGGATAGTTCGATGAACTTCGAACAAGGGATGTCACCGTGGTCACCAGCACGAAGGCGAACACAGAGAATCTGGATGCCGTGTTCAAGGCGTTAGCTTCGTCGCGCCGACGCGAGATCCTCGCGATGCTGAGCGCCACCGACAGCGAGGCGGCCAAGACCTGTTGTGCCGCCCACGAGGTCTGCGCCTGCAAGATCTCGGGCCGTTTGGGACTGTCAGCGTCGACCACGTCCCATCACATGTCGATCCTGCGCGATGCGGGGCTTGTCACCGGTCGCAACGAGGGCACATGGACGTACTACACGCTTCGTCGCGATGGGCTAGCGGCGGCGGCCGAAGCGCTGATCAGCTTCTAGCAAGCCAGCGCAGCCGATGGGCCCCGTCTGGTTGTGGACCGATAGTTCGACAGACTTCGACCTAGGAGGAGAGCGGCATGGAGATCAAGGTGCTCGGACCGGGATGCGCAAACTGCAACAAGCTCGAGGACGCCACCCGCAAGGCGGTTGAGAAGGCCGGGATCGACGCGACCATCGAGAAGGTGAGCGATCTGCAGGAGATCATGGGCTACGGAGTCATGTCGACGCCGGCGCTCGTCATCGATGGCGAGCTTCGCGTCGCAGGCCGTGTGCCCTCGGTCGACGATCTCGTCGCTCTGCTTCAGAGGGGCTAACGCATCGTGCTTGAGGCCATTGGCAACGTTCTCGGGTGGATGAACGAGAGCTTCCTCAAGATGACGTGGCTCAACGAGCTCGTCGGCCGCTTCATCGAGGACGTGCTGGGGCTGTCACTCACGAGCAAGCTCGGATCAAGCCTGCAGTTCTTCGTCTACGACACGGTCAAGATCTTCGTGCTGCTCTCGGCGCTGATCTTCGCCATCTCCTACGTGCAGAGCTACTTCCCGCCTGAGCGCACCAAGGCGATCCTTGGCAGGTTCAACGGGATCACGGGCATGATTCTTGGCGCCCTGCTCGGCACGATCACGCCGTTCTGCTCATGCTCCTCCATTCCGCTGTTCATCGGTTTCACGTCTGCGGGTCTGCCCCTGGGTGTGACGTTCGCATTCCTGATCTCTTCGCCGCTGGTCGACCTCGCATCGGTGATGCTTCTGGCGAGCATCTTCAACTGGACCACGGCAATCGCCTACGTGATCGTGGGTCTGGTGCTCGCCATCATGGGCGGCTTCGTCATCAGCCGCCTGAAGCTTGAGCGCTACGTCGAGCCGTTCGTCTACGGGAGCCCTATGCCCGACGCGGATCTGCCCGAGCTGACGAGGGCTGACCGCCTTGCCTTCGCCCGTGAGCAGGTCGTCGAGATCGTCACGAGGGTGTGGCGCTACGTCCTGATCGGGGTAGGGATCGGCGCGATCATCCACGGATGGATACCGGGCACGTTCATCTCGGCCGTGCTCGGCTCCCAGAACCCGTTCGCCGTCATCATCGCCACAGTCATCGGCGTCCCCATGTACGCTGACATCTTCGGCACCCTCCCGATAGCCGAAGCACTCGTGGGCAAGGGAGTTGGCTTGGGCACGGTACTCTCCTTCATGATGGCGGTCACGGCATTGTCGCTTCCCTCGATGATCATGCTCAAGAAGGTGGTCAAGACCCCGCTGCTTGCCACCTTCTTCGGCATCGTGGTGACGGGAATCATCATCATCGGCTACACCTTCAACGCCTTCGGGCGACTGTTCATCTAGACGCGGTGCGCCCAGGAAGAGGAGTGACATGACAGAGGAAGATGGCCTGCACGAGCCGACGCCAGAGCAGCCAACGACGAAACCGGCTGCGTCGACCCGGTTGGTCGTCGTGTTCGCTGTGATCGCAGTGTTCGCCGGGGTCATCGTTGCGAAGTATCTGCCGCCGTCCTGGGCGGGCGGAAACGACAGCCCCGCTGCCCAAGCGTCGCTGACATCGGTGCGCAACGACGCGACCGCCGACTACGAGGCCGCCGTGAAGTCCGGCAAACCGATCTACGTCATGTTTCACTCGATGAGTTGACAGTCATGCCTCGATATCTCGGCGGTCGCCGACACGGTCATTCCAGACTACGAGGGCAAGGTCGTCTTCGTGAACGCCATCACCGATGACGCCTCAGCGCAGCAACTGGCGTCGAAGTTCTCGTTCCAGTACATCCCGACATCGTTCTTCGTCGCGTCCGATGGTGCGGTCGTGGATTCGCACACCGGCCCGTTGTCCGAGAGCGAGATGCGGGCTCGGCTCGACAAGCTGGTTGCCGAGTGAACGTCGAGTCGCTCGCGCAGGATCTGGCCGTCGGCGCCGCATGGGGTCCGGTCGCGTTCGGCATCGCTTTTCTCGGTGGACTGGTCGCCGGTCTCGGGCCGTGCGTGCTTCCGATGATCCCGGCGGTGTTCGGCTACGTGACCGGTCAAGTCGGCGAGGCCGAGGGGAAGGCGGCTCTGGTTCGGGGATTGGGCCTGTCAGCCGTGTTCGTGCTGGGTATGAGCCTTGTCTTCGCTGCGATCGGCGCGGTGGCGGGGCTGATCGGGCGTGCGTTGATAGTGGACTCGTGGGCGTACTTCGTGGTGGCCGCCATCTGTGTGGTGATCGGCCTGCAGATGCTCGGGGTCATCACCCTGCCCGTCGACCGGTTGAACCGCTGGATTCCCGTCAAGCGGCCAGAACGCCGGGGGGTTCTCGGTGCGCTGCTATTCGGCATGCTCTTCGGCCTGGTGGCGACACCGTGCTCGACGCCCATCCTGGCCGCGATCGCCGCCATCGCAGCCACTACCGGCAACGCAGCGAAGGGCGCGGCGCTGCTGTTCGTCTACGGCATCGGCAAGGGCATGCCGCTGTTGCTCCTGGGTGTTGCATCCGGCTCACTCGTCTTCATGCGCTCTGTCTCGAGAATGACGCCGACGCTGACCAAGATCGGGGGCGTCGGCATCATCGCCGCGGGTGCCTATCTCGTGTGGATTGCCTGACTAGCGGGTGGGCAGCGGACACGCGCGATCGTGGACTACGCCCCGCGAACTCGTGCTTGACGGACCTGTTCAGGCTGACGTAGGGTTCGCCACTCCGAAGGGGAGTCGAGGAGAGCTTGGCCTACATCTTCTTGGTTGCAGCGGGGCTCATCATGATCGGCGAGCTTGCCGACAAGTCCCAGTTGCTGGCACTGATTCTGGCCACCCGCTACAAGGCGTGGCAGGTCATCACAGGCATCTTCATCGCAACGTTCATCGTGCACTTCTTCACCACACTGGCAGGTCAGTTCCTCGGCGCTGCCATTCCGCCCGGCGTCATACCTTGGATGACCGGCGTCCTGTTCATCGGCTTTGGGATCTGGACCCTTCGCGGAGACAAGGTCGAGGAGGAGGAGGCCGACAAGGGCGGCAGGTTCGGCCCCGTGATTGCGACATCGATCGCTTTCTTCCTTGCCGAACTGGGCGACAAGACCCAGATCATGACCCTCGCCATAGCGGTCGACCCCGGCTCAGCGCTGCTCGTGTACCTCAAGAGCGCGGGGCCAACCGTGCAGGGGTGGCTCGCAGGTCTTGGCTCGCCTGAGGCGGTGGGGGCGACCGGTCGTTTCTGGGCGGTGACGCTGGGCTCCACCGTCGGGATGGTCGTGGCGGATGCGATAGCAATCGGCATCGGACGGATTCTGGGCACGCGCATGCCGGAGCTGCTCATGCGGCGCATCTCGGGCGCCATCTTCATCCTGTTCGGCATCGCAAGCATCGGCTCGGTGCTCCTGTCCGGCTAACTGGGCCGAGCGGGGGCCCGGGGAGTCGGGGGGCAGCCGAACGCTCGGTGTCATCGATGCGAACGGGTACAACTACGCAGAGGGTTCACGACGGTGAGGTCGACCGGCCGGACACCTTCGGTGCGGGGCAGCTCGGTTCGCCTACGTAGCTTTGGAAGGGAGGTCGTGTGGGCAAGGAGGCACGATTCGGTGAGTTGCACATCGACGAACACGGCCTGTACATGCCTACGCTGGCCTACTCGCTTGAAGTCGAGCGCGAGGACGAAGTGGACGCTGATCGGTTCGTCCGGGCAGTCCGCCGGGCGAAGCGACATTAGATGCGTCTCATCATTCGGGGGGTCTTCTGGTTCGGCCTCTACGCATTCCTAGTGATCTTCCCGCTCGTGATCGGCGTGGTCTTCATCGACCCCGCGGACTCACCCTACTTCCTCATCAACCTCGCAGCAGCGTTCGGCTACATCGGGCTCGCGCTGATGGCCGCAGAGCTCGCGCTCGTGTCGCGTGTCGGCGGTGCAGCCGGTGCGTTTGGAGAGGATTCGCTACTCCAGTTCCACCGCCAGATCGGTATCTCGGCACTTGCACTGGTGACACTGCATCCCCTTCTGCTCGTGCTGACGGACGCCTATGAGTTCGCGGTGGTTTTGCCGTGGTCGGGATCGCCATGGCCTGTGTGGATGGGCTCGGTCGCGTTCATTTCGGTGCTGGTCTTGGTCGGCTTATCGGTGTTCCGCAAGCTGCTGAAGACACCCTACGAGTACTGGCAGGCCACGCACGGGGCGCTGTCCCTGATTCTCATCGGCACCGCGGGAGTTCACATCGCAACAGTCGGGCGGTTCTCCGCGATTCCGGCGATGCGCGTGCTGTGGGCGGTGTACATCGCGGTGTTCGTCGGCCTGTTCATTCGCTATCGCCTGATTCGACCGTTGCACATGCAGAAGCGGCCGTGGGAGGTGGTTGAGAACAGGGTAGAGATCGGCGATGCACGCACGATCGTGCTACGCCCGGTCAACCACCACGGCTTCACCTTCGAGCCCGGACAGTTCGGCTGGGTAGGATTCGGCAAGTCACCGTTCGCTCTCACACAGCACCCGATCTGTTTGTCGTCGAACGGCGACATTCCCACGCCTGCCGGAGACATCGCCTTCACCATCAAGAACCTGGGCGACTGGTCAGGCACGGTGGTGCCCCGAGTCCAGGTTGGCGACCGTGCGTGGGTCGATGCCCCGTACGGCGTCTTCACCATGGATCGCGAGGAGGGCGCGGGATACGGGTTGATCGGCGGGGGTGTGGGTATCACGCCGGTCTTCTCCATGCTGCTTTCGATGGAGAGCAGGGGGGATGTCAGGCCGGTCGTTCTGTTCTACGGCGCCAACAGCGAGAACGACCTCATCTTCAACGATGAGATCGACCGGCTCGATCAGCGCATGCAGAACCTGAAGGTCGTGCGTGTCTTGGCTCGACCGAGCGATAGCTGGACTGGTGAGAGCGGCTTCATCAATGCCGACGTGCTCAGGCGCCATCTGCCCGATCCCCTCTACAAGCGTTTCCAGTACTTCATCTGCGGTCCTAATCCGCTGATGGATGCGATGGAGGGTGCCCTGCCTGCTATCGGGGTGCCGGTCGATCGTGTCCATACCGAGCGCTTCGACATGGTGTGAGGTAGCCGTGAATCACAGGATCGTGAGCGCAGTTGTGGGACTGATCGTCGCCATGTTCGTCGTGTCGGCGTTCGGTTTCGCGTGGGCCGTACAAGTCCGCGTGCCGCAGGATGCGGGTCGTGCCGCGGCCGGCATCGTCCCGCATCCGGCCGATGCGCGCACTGAGGACTGTGTCGGTTGCCACACCACGTTGGCGAAGGCGTTGCCGTACACGCATCGCTACTTCTCCAACGGGACGTGCTTCTCATGCCACGGGTGGCGCCCCTTAGGGCTGGTCCCTCACTCGCTCGCGATGGGGGACGCTCGTTGCGTCTTGTGCCACGGAGACCCTGGCCAGGATCTGGGCATGCCGAAGGGCCATCTGCAGCACAGTGAGAAACGGTGCTCGTTCTGTCACCGCCCCGATCCTGACAAGGCCACGCGACAGCCGAAACCGGCAGGCGAGTCCCTCAGGCTCAAGCCGACACTCACGCATCCGGTGACCGGCGCATTCGCCAACTGTCTGTACTGCCATCGGCCGGTCGGCGAGCCCTCGCTTCCCGCCAGTCACGTGGCGTTCAAGCAAGAGACCTGTACGTGGTGCCACATCGTTCCGGCTGAGGTGTCAGGCGCGGGCCCGTAATCGTCTCGCTTTGTTGCTCAGGGCGCGCTTGTCGCACTGAATGGTTGGCGGGCTTCACACCGTGGTATACAGGTGGAACTCCTTGACGAGCGCGTTGGGATCCCGCGGCGGCGGGAAGTCGATGCGAATCGATTCGCACCCGTGGTCCGCAGGGCCATCCGGTGTCAGCACTGACAGGGCGATTGCGAGAGGTTGAACACAGATGCCGCGAATCGGAGTCATCAGCGATACCCACGGGTACCTTGACCCCGCCGTGCTCGAGCTCTTCGCTGGCGTCGATCTGATCATCCATGCCGGTGACATCGGCGACACCGCAGTGCTGGCCGCGCTCGAGAAGCTGGCGCCGGTGGCTGCGGTCGCCGGCAACCTCGACCAAGGCGAGCTTGGAGAGCGTTTGCCGTCCGAGGCATGCGCCAGCATCGGCAAGGTGCACTACGTGATCGGTCACAAGCGAAAGCGGCTGATGAAGCGGTTCCTCGCCGGCAAGCTCGGGCACGGCAAAGAGGCGACCCCTCCGGATCTGGTGGTGTACGGGCACGAGCATCAGCCGAGCATCACGTGGACCGACAAGACGCTCTTCCTCAACCCGGGTTCAGCGTCGTCTCCCTACGAGGAGGACGAGACCCCTACGGTGGCCATCGTCAAGACCGTGGAGTACGGGTTGTCGGTCCGGTTCATCCCGCTTCCGCGACGCGAGGAATCGTAGTCGTACGCTCCGACGGATGACTACTGGAGCAGGGCGCGGTCCAGGGCGTCGCGTCGGGACCTCCCTGCTTCGTGGTACCCTTCTGTGGCACGTTACCTGCAGGTTTGCCAGATCAGTACGAGATCTGCCGACCGCATCTTTGAGGATGATCGACTCCGCGCATGAGACGCCTCGCGCACTTCCCCATCATCGCGGCCGCCTTGCTTGCGGCCCTGCTTGTCCTGCCCGCTTCAGCTCACGCTGTGCCGTCGGCGGAGGCAGATAAGGCCGCGGCGATCGAGGCGAAGAAGGCCGAGGAGGCCGAAGCGCGCGTTCAGATCGAGCAGATGCGCCTCGACTTGGGCGCAGCGGTGGCTGAGTACATCGAGCTGGGAAGGGATATCGAGCGCGCCCGAGCCGACGTCTCTCAGGTCACCACGGAGCTGGCAGCCATGCAGTTGGAGCTTGAGGCTGCCGAGGAAGCACTGACCCGCCGAGCTGTGGAGATGTACCGCGGCGAGCGGACGGACATGCTTCGGCTGCTGTTCACTTCAAAGACTCTGCAGGACCTTTGGGCGCGCTCGACCTACCTCGCCATGATCGGTCAACGGGATGTACGAATCATCAGCGACGTGCGCCTCGCTCGATCAGAGAACCTGTGGCTGCAAGACGGTATGTACAAGAAGCTCGACCGCTTGTCTGATCTGCAGCAGCGCGCCGATGAGCAGCGCTCGCGTATCGAGAGTGACATGGCTGCTCAAGAGTTGCGCGCGGCGCAGCTCAAGGTGGACCTTGCGCGCCTGATGTGGGAGCCGACTCCAGGCGTGGCTGTCTCGGAGGACGGATTCAATCCGAATACAGTCATCAGCGAGCAGGTGTACCGCGATGCGGCGTCGATGACAGTCGAGCAGGTGCAGGAGTTCCTTGAGAGTCAACCCGGCACGCTTGCTCGCTACCGCGCCAAGGACCACGCCGGCGTCGAGAAATCCGCGGCACAGATGATCCATGAGGCCTCAGTCCGGTGGGGCGTAAGTCCGAAGGTGGTCATGGCGACCCTTCAGAAGGAGCAGTCGCTTCTGACGCGTGGCAAGCCCTCGCAGACGGCGTACGACTGGGCGATGGGTTGCGGAAAGACCGACAGCCGGACGTTCACCAAGTACAAGGGTTTCGGCATGCAGATCTGGTGCGGCGCGGAGAAGCTCGCGAACCTGGGCAAGGGCTGGCGTCCGGGCATGTCGATGAAGATCGACGGGAGCGTCATCCACCCGAGCAACCCGGCAACCTACGGACTGTTCCGCTACACACCGCACTTCAGCGGAACGATGTCGTTTTGGATGATCTACTGGCGCTACTTCGGTGACCCGGGAGTGTAGACGCATCCTGAGGGGTGTATGCTCGCGAGAGGGGCATCTGCTCGCGTCGAGGGGAGGCGTCATGAGGTCGGGTATGCGGCGTTTCACAGTGCTGACCGTGCTGGCCGTCGCGTTCGCGCTTGCAGGAGCGACGCAGGCATTCGCGTTCTTTGAGGATCCGAGGGTCAACGGCGGGGCGCGCGTCGACGCCGACGACATCGGGTCGGCTGTGTACGTACCTTCCGGCGTACGGGGCAGCTTCGTCTCTCCGTCCGATTCCGACGATGTCGTGCGCGTCCGGCTCTTCAAGGGCGAGGATGTGTATGTCTTTCTCGCGCGCCAGGCTGGGACTGGTACCAACGTCTTTCTCTATGGCCCTGGTACGACCACGGTGGTGGGCAACGACGACGGAATCGTGGCGGAGGGTGAGGCGCTGACCGACGACCCCGACCTGCTCATCTTTTCCTACAGGATCCCCGAGACGGGTTACTACTACATTGACGTTTGGCATCCGAGCGGAGGAGCGTCCGGCGGATACGATTTGCGCTACACCTCGGAATGGGGCGATGACCGGGATCTGCCGCCCGGCGTTGCGCTGCCGACAAGCGGTGTCGTTCCCGGTCTTCTTGATCAGGTGTACGACCTTGATGATGTCTTCAAGGTGCCACTCAAGGCGGGAGACAACTTCACCGCGAAGATCACCGACGCCGACGGCTGGCCCGGCATCGACTTCGACCTATTTCTGTACAAGCCGGGTGCCCCCGACGTCTCTCCGGCGTCCGATTCGTATCTGGCCAAGGAGGCGAAGACCGCTCTGACGGTCGGCGAGCGACTTTCGTTCGTCGCTCCGACCGCGGGCGCCTACAGCCTTGATGTGTTCGCTCAGGCGGCGGGAGGGGACTACGAGCTCAAGTACTCGACGCTCACCGCACCGGCAGGGCCCACGAAGGCGGCGTACTGCTATCTGTCGCCGCGAGTCACAGCCGGCACGAAGCCCGTGTCGTTCGAGGTCTATAAGAAGGTCGGTTCCACGTACAAGTTCTACAAGTCGTACCCTGGCAAGGCGGTCAACGCGGGCACGCGGTCGAAGTGCGTGGCATCATTCACGCTCTCGCCGAAACACAAGTGGCGTGTACGTTCGAAGACGTCTTCGCACGGGCTCGGCACGCGCTACAGCGGCTACGTCAGCGTCACGTTCAAGTAGGTCGTTGCAGCCGCATGCTCATCCTCGTCGATGGCTACAACGTCACCATGCGCGACCCCGCGCTCGCGGGGCGCTCCAAGCAGGCGCAGCGCGATGCGCTCAGCGAGCGTTTGCGCTCGCGTGCTAGCAGGCTTGCACCGCGCGGGCGCATCGTGGTGGTGTTCGACGCGCGCGAGTCGATAGGCGCCTCCAGCGAGACCATTGGAGCGCTGCAGGTGGCCTACGCCGCCGACGCCGATTCCGAGATCGTGCGTCGAGCCTCGGGCGCAAGCGGCCAAGTCGTCGTCTACACCGACGACCTGCGGCTTCGCGCCCGCATCTCGCAAGACGTGGGGCGACATGTGGAGTATCGTGACGTCTCCGCGCTGTTCGTCGGCGCGAAGCCTGCTCCCGGCAAACGGCTCGGGTCGATTGCCGCCGAGGAGGGGCTTCCGAAGGGCGCCAAGGACATCACCGCAGAGCTCGGGGAGCTCTGGCTCGACGAGAACGGGGAGTGAGACGGCTTTGTTCGGACTGGGAGTCATCGCGAACGTGGTGGCCGTGCTGGTGGGGACCGCCATCGGTCTGCTGTTCGGTGGGCTGATTCCGGAGCGCATGCGGGAGACGACCTTCCGAGCCATCGGGCTTGCGGTCATCGTCATCGGCTTGGGCATGAGCATCGGCGGTCTCACCCAGATGGGCCAAGCCTCGGGCATGCTCGGCCGATACTCGGCACTCGTCTTCGTGGGGTCGCTCGTGATCGGCGCTCTGATCGGCGAAGCATTGCGCATCGAGTACTGGCTGGAGCGCTTCGGCCACCGCCTCCAAGACCTCTCGTATCGCATGCCGTGGCTGGCGCCGACAGCGAAATCCGCCTCAGACGAGCCCGGCGAAAAGGGCCACACGCTGGTCGAGGGCTTTGTCACGGCGTCGCTGCTGTTCTGTGTCGGGGCGATGACGGTGCTCGGTTCCATCCAAGACGGACTGGGCGACCCCTCCACGCTCTACCTGAAGGCGATGCTCGACGGCCTCGCCTCGATCGCGCTCGCATCCACGTTGGGGGCTGGCGTGGGGCTTTCGGTGATCCCCATCCTCATCATCCAGGGCGGAATCGCACTGACCGCTTCGCAGCTGTCCGGAGTGACACCCGAGACCGTAGCCGCAATCGAGGCGGTCGGCGGAGCGCTCATCGCCGCAATCGGACTCGATCTGACGGGCATCAAGCGACTCCCCGTGGGCAACCTTCTTCCGGCGGTATTCGTGGCTATGGCGCTCGCCGTGATCCTATCGTGACCGACCTACCGCCCGCCGACGGCACCCTTCACCTGCGAACAGCGGGGTACTGCGTGCTGTGTGATCGCATCGTCGAGCGGCTTGCGAACGGGACCTGCGCCGCCGGACATCCCGCGGAGGCCATCTCGGGACGTATCGTGCTGACGGGCGAGGAGCCCGTTCCCCAGCTACCGCGATTCAATCTCGCGGCCTTCCTGCTGCCCCCCGTCTGGGGACCCGCCCATGGTCTGTGGGCCGGAGCGATCTTTCTGCCGCTGCTGCTGTTTGCCGACAGCATCCTGCGCTCCACCGGCAGGGGAGCGTTCGCCGTGGGTGGTGCGCTGTTCGTCATCGTGGCGACTCTGGCCATGATGGCGTGGTTCGCCAAGCGGGCAAACGGGCTGGCGTGGCGTCGCGTGAGCGATCGGGTGAGCGTCGCCGAGTACGTTCGTCGTGAGCGCCTCTGGGCCGCGGTCGCCGTGCCGACGGCAGCAGTGCTCCTGGGCGCTGCACTCTACTTCGATCTGGTGATACTTCCGGCACGCACGGGCTGACAGAGCAGGTCTCACGTCGCTCTTGGCCTGCGGCGGCCGCAACTAACTGAACGTGTTGCGACGCGGCTCTCAATTCACCCTTGCGTAGCGTAACAATGTGATGTTATATTCCCATCAAAGGGGGTATGAACCCCTTGACCGGTTCCACCCGCGGCGTAGTCGCCGATGACGGGCAGCCGATTCTCGTTCAAGGAGGTGTGATTCGTGGATTCCGACCTGATCTCGAAGAAGGACCTGCTGGCGCAGACCGGCATCAGCTACGGCCAGCTCTACCGCTGGAAGCGCAAAGGGCTCATCCCCGAGGAATGGTTCGTGAAGAAGTCCACGTTCACCGGTCAGGAGACGTTCTTCCCGCGCGACAAGATGGTGGCTCGCGTCGAGAGGATCCTGTCGATGAAAGACGAGGACATCTCGCTTGACGACATCGCCGACGTGGTGACGCCGGATCTTTCGGGGGTGAGCCTGTCGGCTGAAGAGGCGGTGCAGCACGGCGTGGTCTCTGAGCCAGCGGCGCGCATCTTCGCCGCCGCCCATCCGGACGTGACCGCGCTGCGTTACGGCGAGCTGCTCTCTGCCTTCGTGGTGGACGGGCTGCTCAAGACCGGAGACGTGAGCATCGACGAGGGAGCCATGGTCCTCGCCGCGCTGGAGGAGGGGTTGCCCAGCTTCGAGGGGCGTGAGGCCGATGTGATCGTGGCGCGCAAGATGGGCGTGGCCTTCGTGCTGCTCGTCTCGAGCTCGGCCGAGATGTGCCTTGAGTCGGCGACCAAGGTCGTGGTGAGGATGAATCTACAGGAGAGGACCGAGGCGCTCGGCGCCCGGTTGAAGTGATGAAGGGCCAGGCGAGAGACAATGGCTGAGAACATGGCGGACGCACGAATCAACGGAGACGGTACGGTCGGGGCGGGCACCTACGGCTCGATCGTCCTCAACGGCGCTGGGACCGTGACGGGGGACGTCGCGTGCAACGAGCTGACGGTGAACGGGGTGGGCAAGTGCCAGGGCTCGGTGAAGGCCGACACGATCACGGTCAACGGGGCTGGCACGTTCGACGGGCCGGTTCAGGCCGGTGAGTTCCGGGCGAATGGCTCGGCCGATGTGCACGCAGGTATGGGCGTCCGGCTCCTCAAGGTGGCAGGGACGCTCGCGGTGGACGGCGGCGTGGCCGCCCATGCGGTCGAGTTGAAGGGAGACATGCGCGTGGGCGGCGACCTGGAGAGCGACACGCTCACCGGAGAAGGCCGCTTCGCGATCAACGGCATGCTCAACGCCGGTTCCATCGAACTACGGCTGCACGGGCGTAGTTCGGTCAATGAGATCGGCTGCGAGCGAATGGTCCTGCGCCCACCCGACGGTATCACCGCGATCTTCTCCGCATTCGCGGACCGGCGCCTTGTTGCCACCACGATCGAGGGCGACGAGCTCGAGCTGATCGCGACGACGGCCAAGGTCGTACGCGGAGGGCGCGTCACGCTGGGCGAGGGCTGTGAGGTGGACCTCGTCGAGTACACCGGCTCGCTCACGAAGCTCGCGGGCGCGCAGGTGCGCGAGGAGCGCAAGGTGGAGGCCGCCGGGTAGCCATCGAGTCGCGCTTGCCAATGATAACAGTAGAGTACACACTGTTATCATGATACGGACTCAGATCAGTCTGTCGCGCGAGGACTATGACGCGGCGAAGCGCGAGGCGGCCCGGTTGGGCATCTCGCTCGCCGAGTATTTTCGACGTGCGCTCAAAGCGGTCCTCCCCGTTTCTGACCTGCAGCCGTGGATGGCGTTCGCAGGCATGGTGGACTCGGGCGACCCTGCTGCAAGCGACAGCGTCGACGACGTGGTTTACGCGCATGAGGACTGAGGCCTACGTCGACACCTCCGCGCTGATCGCGTTCGCCGACGCGTCTGACCGCCATCACCGTCGGTTCAAGGACCTGTTCGCCGATCCGCCGGCGCTGCTTACATCGGAGCTGGTCGTGGCCGAAGGACACGGCTGGTTCTTGCGTCGCTTCGACAGAAGTCATGCGATGAGGTTTCTCTCCATGGTCGATGCGATGCCTTTCACCGTCGCAGCGGTGGGGCACGACGAGCGCACGGCGGCTATCACGGTGCTGAGTCGGTTCGGGGACCAGAAGCTGACCCTGGCGGATGCACTCGGCCTGCACCTCATGGAGACACACCGTGTGGGCGAGTGTTGGTCGACCGATTTCCACCTGGGTCTGACTGGTGTGCCGCTGGTTGGCGAAGCCCGCTGAGTGGCCAGCGAACCTAAGCCGTCTCTCGCCAGCCCGCGGGTTTGAATGCGGTCGGGCACACGTCGTTGAGGAAGCACGCGCCGCAGGTGGGGCGCTTCGCGGTGCAGATCGCACGGCCGTGGTTGATGAGGTCGTAGTTGACCCGGTGCCAGTGATCCGGCGGAAACAGCTCCATAAGGTCCCGTTCGACCTTGTCGGTGTCTTTCTCTGTCGACAGGCCGAAGCGGTGGGCAAGCCTGAACACGTGCGTGTCGACGGCGATGCCCTCGACTTTCCCGAACGCCTCTCCCAGCACGATATTGGCGGTCTTTCGCGCGACGCCCGGTAGGGAGGTCAGCCCCTCCATCGTGTCGGGTACTTTGCCGTCGAACTCGGCGACGATGCGTTGGCACGTGGCGATGATGTTCTTCGCCTTCTGGTGGTAGAAGCCGAGTGTCTTCACGTAGCCCTCGACGTCGACCTGGTCGGCGCCAGCGAGGTCGGCCGGGGACGGGTAGCGTTCGAACAGCGCAGGCGTCGCCTTGTTGACGCCAACATCGGTCGTCTGTGCCGACAGAATCACAGCGATGAGCAGCTGATACGGGTTCGCGAACTCGAGCGCGGCGTGGGGGTCTCCGTACTCGGCCTCGAGGCGCTCGGCATACATCGGCGCCAGCCGCTCGCGCTCCAGGCGCGGCAGGTCGGGGATGGGTTCAGCAGTCTGCTTGACGGCGCTCACAGGGCGCTCCTCGGCGTCGGCGACGGGTTTCGCCAAAGAGGATACCCGTCGGCCGGGTCGCTCAGCCTGCCAGCGCGGTCCACGGCACGGCGAAGAGCTTCTCGCCCAGCTGCTGCGTCTCCGTCCCGCCGTACACGACGACTCCGGCAACAGCGTTCGGCGTGTCACGCAGGAACGCGCGCAGACCTGCGGTGTCGCCGAATCCGACGCGCGACGAAACCCTGATCTCGATTCCTAGGCAAGCTCGCCCGCGCTCGACCACGACATCGACCTCGGCGCCCACCACCGTGCGCCAGTAGTACAGCCGAGGCGGTGGTGTCATGAGCTGACAGAGGGCGGCGAGGTGCTGCAGGACGAGTCCTTCGAACACAACGCCCGCTTCACGTGAGCCGCGCAGTGATTCCAGCGTGTAATGGCCGGCGAGAAATGAGGTCAGACCGCTGTCGAACAGGTAGGGCTTCGGCGACTTCACCAGTCGGGTCGTCCGGTTGCCGGAGAATGCGGCGAGTAGGCGTACGGCGCCGGTGGTCTTCATCAGGTCGATGTAGCGGTACGTCGTGGGCTGGGTGACGCCGACGTCTCGAGCCAACTCCGACCGGTTGAGCACGGCCCCTTGGCGCAGGGCGAGCGCCTCCATCACCCGGCGGTAGTCCGGCAGCGAACTGACTTGTGCAATCGCCCGCACGTCCCGCTCGAGGTACGTCGCGACGTAGCCGTCCCACCACGCCGGGACTGATCGCTCGGGAAGTGTCAGGAAGCGCGGCATCATGCCGCGATACGCGAGCGCGTAGAGGTCTGCCGGCTGCCGCATATCGTGGTCGACGGTAGGCGCGTCGCCATCCAGCAGGCGCTCAAGCAGCGTCGGCGCAGGCCGGCCTTCCCATTCGCCCAGGGTCAGAGGGCCGAGTTCGAGGTAGCTTGCGCGTCCCGCGAGGCTCTCGCTCACGTGCTGCATCAGCAACAGGTTCGCCGACCCTGTGAGCACGAAGCGACGACTGGAGTCGCGGTCGACGGCGGCCTTGACTGCGCTCAAGACGCCGGGCGCTTTCTGGACCTCGTCTAAGACGATGGCATCGTGCCCCTCCCACAACGCGTGCGGATCCTCGCGGGCAGCCGCCAGCGCATCGAAATCATCGAGCGTGACCTGATGCCAGTCGCAGAAGGGGGGCTCGCGGCGCAGCAGGGTGGACTTGCCCACCTGGCGCGGTCCGGTGAGGACGACCACAGGGAAATCCTCGGCGCGTGCGCGCACGACGTCGGCTGACCATCGACGGCGATAGCCGACAGGGAACTCTTCTTCAGCGTATGAATGAAAATCATTCATAGCGTGAATAATATTGCACCCCGATTTGCTACGCAAGCGCCTCGATCACCGAAGCGATGAACCGCGCGGTGGCCACGATGATCTCAGGGTTGGCCAGTTCGGGCGTATCGGCAGCGGTATGCGCGACCGTGGCCTCGATGTCGAAGAGCCCCGTCGAGGTGATCGCCATCGCCGGGACACCTCGCATCGCCAGCACCATGTGGTCACTCATCGGCCACTCGGGCCCCTCAACGATGTGCTCCGCGTCTGCCGCGACGGCACGCACCGTAGCTGCCAGCTGGTCGGGGCAACCGTAGAACGAGATCGCGCTCTCGTCGCCGATCCGTGCTGCCGCGTCGATGTTGATCGCAAGGACGACGTCGCCCAGCGAGTCCTCGTGCTTGGCCAGATAGGCCATCTCTCCGTAGGCCGCGAAGTTGTCCTCGCCGTTGAAGGGGACCAGTTCGATGGTGAGCGCCGATCCGCTCTCAGAGAGCAGGTCGGCCAAGGCGAGCAGCACGCAAACCCCCGTCGCGTTGTCCAAGGCACCCGGAGTCCCGTGCCGACTGTCGATGTGAGCGCTCACCAAGACCCGTCCGCCGCCGGTGCCGGCCCTGCTGCACACCAGTTGCTCGCCGGTGGCCGCCACCTGACGGGAGTCGATTTCAAGTGAGACCACCTCGCCATCGTGTGCCACAAGCGGCGCGCCATCGACGTCGGTGAGATACGCCGAGGGCCAGCCGAGATCGGCGTCCTCGAACAGGGGGAACGGGTAGAGCGCGCCGGCCATGGGCGTCCGGTCGGTGGCGGCGATGACGGCGCCGGGACGCGCTCGGTCGATGGCGGCCAGGATCCGGACGTGCGAGTCCATCTGGTAGAAGGGGTAGTGGCGAGGAGTGAGCTGCTCCTCGGCGATGGCGCCATGAAGCAGCAGGATCGAGCCCGGTGCGTCGAGTGCCTCAAGCTCCTCGACACGGGAGCACGTCACGAGCGGCGCTTCGCCGCGGTACGGAGGTGAGTACGGGCCGACGTGGAGCGCCAGGTCTCGCCCGTCCGCCAACCGCAGCGATGCGGAGCCGGACTCCCAGTCGACGCAGTCGAAGGGGAGGCGTTCGACCCCGAACCCTGCTGCCTGTGCTTCGCGCGCGAACAGCTCGTTCGCGGCTGCGACGCCGGGTCCGCCCACGTGGCGGTCGGGATGTGTGCTGCACAGCGCTTCGAGGCGTTCGGCCGCGCGGGCTGAGAGGTCGTGAGCGGTCATTGCGCCTCCAAGATGTCGGTTATCGGGCCGGGGTCGCGATTGCCGATCTTGAGCCGGCTCGTGTCGATGACGCCACCTGCCGTCTCGAGCGCAGAGTAGACGTCGACTCGCCCGCTGGCGGTCAACGTCGAGCCCGCCTGGAAGTTGCCCGCGAGCAACTTCAGGTCGAGGCCCTCGAGCCGCGCGTCGCCGGCGATGCCATATATGACGAGCCGCTCCGCCTCGTACCCGTCTGTCACGAGCGTCCCGCCGGCCACGGTCACTGACTCGAGCGTGTCGGACTCCAGCGTCCACGTGACGCCGCTCATCGCCGCCGGCAGCGCGTCGGACGGGAGCAGACCCGCGAGCAACACGCGGGGGTCGGCATCATCGAATCCACCGAGCTCGGCGAAGTGACCGTCCGTCACGCGGATCATCATCAGGGGCCACCTCGTGAGCGGGACGTCAGCCGTCAGGCGATTGGCGGGACCCGACTTGAGCGTCAGCGTGCCGCCGTTGAGCTGCAGCTCATCGACGCCCGCGAAGTCGCGACTCACCGGAATCGCCGCCGTGTTCGCGAATGCACTCAATGCGAGCGTCGCCAGCACCGATGCGACGATCACGATCAGAAGCCTGCGGAACCCCCCTGCTGCACGCATGGCACCGTCCCCTTTCGGCGGGTCGCACCGCGCTCAACTGTACCAGCGCCGGACCCTGCGAGCCACCTGCGCCGCTCGTCGGATGGCAGTCGGCCGCCCGGCGCCCGGCACCTTGCCGCTCATCAGGATTCCGTCACGATGCCCCCAGATGTTGTGGTAATGTTTCACGCACCACAATATATGGGGGTTCACAGAAGCATCGAGAGGGGCAGTAGTGGCGGAGGAAGTCATCCGTTCGGCACCGTCAGGCGTCATCAAGCGCGAGGGCGAACGCGTTGACTTCGACGCGGAGAAGATTCGCTCGGCGGTCGAGCGGGCCGGCATTGCCTCGGGCGAGTACGACGCAACTGAGGCGCTGCTGCTCACTGCCCAGGCGATCAAGGTCATGAAGCACCGATTCGGCGACCGTGAGCCTGACATCGAGCAGATCCAGGATGTCGTCGAGCAGGTGCTCATCAGCGCGAACCACTTCGCCACCGCGCGTGCCTACATCGTCTATCGCGAGCAGCGCGCTCGTTTCCGCGAGGACAAGAAGACCGTCGTCAACGTCGAGACGAGCGTCAACGAGTATCTCGATCGCGCCGACTGGCGCGTGAACGCCAACGCGAACCAGGGCTACTCGCTGGGCGGGCTGATCTTGAATGTCTCGGGCAAGGTCATCGCCAACTACTGGCTGTCGCACGTGTATCCGTCCGAAGTCGGTCGCGCACATCGCGACGGTGACCTGCACATCCACGATCTGGACATGCTCGCGGGCTACTGCGCCGGCTGGTCGCTGCGCACGCTCATCACCGAGGGCCTCAACGGTGTGCCCGGCAAGGTCGAGTCGGCGCCGCCGAAGCACCTGTCGAGCGCGGTCGGCCAGATCGTGAACTTCCTCGGCACGCTGCAGAACGAATGGGCGGGCGCGCAGGCGTTCAGCTCGTTCGATACCTACCTCGCGCCGTTCATCCGCTTGGACGACCTCAGCTACGACAACGTGCGCCAGTCGATCCAGGAGCTCGTTTACAACCTCAACGTGCCGTCGCGCTGGGGCACCCAGACCCCGTTCACGAACCTGACGTTTGACTGGACGTGCCCCGACGACCTCAAGGACGAGTACCCGGTCATTGGGGGTACGGTCTGCGACTTCACCTACGGCGAGTTGCAGCGCGAGATGGACATGATCAACCGCGCTTACATCGAGGTCATGACCGAAGGCGACGCCAAGGGGCGCGTCTTCACCTTTCCGATTCCCACCTACAACATCACGCCCGACTTTCCCTGGGAGAGCGAGAACGCCGACCTTCTCTTCGAGATGACGGCGAAGTACGGCCTGCCGTACTTCCAGAACTTCCTGAACTCGGAGCTGTCGCCCAACATGGTGCGCTCCATGTGTTGCCGTCTCCAGCTCGATCTGTCAGAGCTGCTCAAGCGCGGCAACGGCCTGTTCGGCAGCGCCGAGCAGACCGGCTCGCTCGGGGTGGTCACGATCAACTGCGCGCGTCTCGGGCACCTCTACGAGGGCGATGCGGCGGCGCTCTACGGAGCGCTCGACCGGCTTCTCGAGCACAGCCGCACCTCGCTCGAGCTCAAGCGCAAGGTCATCCAGCAGCACATCGACAACGGGCTCTTCCCGTACACGAAGCGCTACCTGGGCACCCTGCGCAACCACTTCTCGACCATCGGCGTGAATGGCATCAACGAGATGATCCGCAACTTCACGGGCGACACCGATGACATCACGACCGAAGCCGGCGAGCAGTTCGCGGTGGCTTTCCTCGATCATGTCCGGGAGCGCATCATCGCCTTCCAGGAGGAGACCGGACATCTCTACAACCTCGAGGCCACTCCCGCGGAGGGCACGACCTACCGATTCGCGCGCGAGGACAAGAAGCGGTTCGGGGACGCGATTCTGCAGGCGGGAACGCCCGAGAACCCCTACTACACCAACTCGAGCCAGCTGCCCGCCGGCTTCACGAGCGATCCGTTCGAGGCGCTCAGGCGCCAGGAGCCGCTCCAGCGCAAGTACACCGGCGGCACCGTGCTCCACCTGTACCTCGGCGAGCGCGTGAGCTCGGTCGAGGCATGCAAGAAGCTCGTTCGCCGCTCGCTCGAGGGCTTCCGTCTGCCCTACATCACGGTCTCGCCGACGTTCTCGATCTGCCCGACTCATGGGTATCTCGACGGCGAGCACCGGTTCTGCCCGAAGTGCGACGCCGAGGCGATCGCCAAGAAGCAGGCCGAAGCCTGCTGCGCCTAGTCGAAGGAGACCATCATGGCTGCAGAGAAGACCACACTGACCGAGATCGAGATGCTCAAGATCGCGCTGTCCGACGAGGAGCGCCAGCCCTGCGAGGTCTGGACGCGCGTGATGGGCTATCACCGCCCGGTCGTCTCGTTCAATCAGGGCAAGCAGGGCGAGTACGCGGAGCGCGTCTGCTTCGTCGAGTCTGGTGAGCTCGCCAACTAGCGGGCGCGTGGGCGGCTTCGTGCCGCTGTCCACCGTCGATTGGCCCGGTCAACTCGCGGCAACCGTGTTTCTGCGCGGATGCCCGTGGGCCTGTTCGTACTGCCACAACGCCCACCTGCAGAGCACGGTGGGTGCAGGGGACGATGTGGTGTGGAGCGAGTTTGTGGCCTTCCTCGAGACGCGCGCGGGCCTGCTTGACGCCGTGGTGTTCAGTGGTGGGGAGCCCACGATGACCCACGCGTTGCCCGGGTGGATGACGCAGGTCAAGACGATGGGTTTCGCCGTCGGGCTGCACTCCGGTGGGGCAGACCCGGAGCGTTTCGCCGCGGCGCTCACCCGTGCGGATTGGGTCGGCTTTGACGTGAAGGCCCCCTTCGACGAGTACGCGTTGGTCACCGGCGTCGCCGACTCGGGCACGGGCGCGCTGGCATCGCTGCGGCGACTGGTGGCCAGTGGCACGACCTTTGAAGCTCGCACGACCGTCGCGACGCAGCTTCTGGCTGAGGGCGTGCTCGAGCGGATGGCGGCCGAACTCGAACGCGAGGGCGTGCGCCGCTGGGTACTCCAGACGTGTCGTACTCCGGAAGGGGGAGGGTCGCCCGCTGCGCTGACAACGGTGTTGGATTCCGTCTCGCTCGCAGCCACCTTCGGGAGCCGTTTCGATCTCGTGGTCCGCTGATTCCCGCGCGCCGGCGACGGCGAGGTGTTGGCGATGTGTTGACCGCCGCTCGCCACGGGCATACTCTGACCGTCCCCCGCTGCGGTCGGCGGTGCACTTCGCACCCCGGGCGTTTCGCGGGCTTTCGTGCTGTTCGGCTCAAGCTGGGAGCGCCCGCCTGATGCTCATCGACCACCTCTCGGACGCGTTCTCCTCAGCGGAGTCCGTCGCCAAGATCGCCACCCTTCTGGACGCAGGGGCCGACGCGACACTCGCCGTGCCCGGACTGGTGCGCCCAGCCGTCGTCGCCTCGATGTTCACGCGTCACCCGCGTCCGATGCTCGTGGTTCTGGCCGGCAGCGAGTCGGCGGAGCGCTTCGCGCGTCACACGGCGGCGTTTCTGGGGCGCGAGCACGTGTTGCTCTTCCCCGACCGCTCGGACACGCCGTGGTCGGGTGCGACTCCTGACCACGAAGAGGTGGGCCAGCGTGCCCGTGTACTGCACGCGCTGGACAAGGGACGCGCGGTCGTCGTGGTTGCGGCAGCGCGTTCGCTTCTGCGAGCGGTTGCGCCCCATGGGAGCTGCGTGTATGACCCCCTGACGCTCGTCGCTGGAGGGCAGCTGGACCTCACCGAGACCGCTGAGTCGCTCGCGCGCATGGGCTATGAACGTGTCGAGTCCGCCGACGAGCCGGGTCTGTTCGCGGTCAGGGGGGGCACGCTCGATGTGTTCCCGGCAGGCAGCCAGCATCCGGTGCGCGCCGAGCTCTACGGCGACGAGGTGGATTCACTGAGGCGCTACGTGCCGGGTACCGGCCAGGCAATCGGCGATAGCATCTCGAGCGAGATCTTCCCGTGCCGCGAACTCGTGCTGTCCAAGCGGGGGGCGGAGGCCGCCGAGAATGCCCTGCGCGAGCGAGCTCTCAAGGACCCGCTGATAGCTCATGAGCTCGAGTTGCTGGCCCAGGGCGTGTTCTTCACCGGCGTCGAGCGGTACTTGCCCCTGCTCTACAAGCGCGCTGCGAGTCCCACCGAGTACCTTGGCGTGGATACGTTGGTCGTCGTCGCGGAACCCCGTGCGCTGTTCGACGATACCGTCCGTCGGCGCGAGGAGCTCGAAGTCGCGGCGAAGAGCGTCGGCTATCGCTCGATGGCCCCCAATGTCACGGCGCTCGAGGGTCTCTACCTCGCGCCCGCACAGCTCGATTTCGGCGACAGGCAGAGACTGACGCTGCTCTCGCTCATGCGTGCAGGCAGCGGTGTGGACGGCGATCTCGTCGCCCGAAGGCCGGAGGTCTCCGGCGGGGAGGAGCGCTTCGTCGGCGGCGTCCGCTCGCTGCTTGCTGCAGGCAACCGGGTGTCGGTGGCGATACCGGACCGTCGCACACGCCGTCGGGTGGGCGACCTGCTGGTTGAGTCAGGCGTCGCAGTGGCCGAGCTTCGCGATCGTGCCGCCGATGCTGATGAGGACGGGCAGGCCAAGTCGTGGGTTCCGGGCACGGTGCTGCTGTCGGATGTCGATGTGCCTGCCGGTTTCGTGGTTCCCGACGCCCGCGTGGCAGTCGTGAGTATCGATGATGTCTATCCGCGTTCGATGGCGCGCAGGCGGCGCCGCGAGATCGACCCGACCAAAGTCACCTTCGCCTTCGCCCCGGGTGACTATGTCGTTCACGCCACGCACGGCATCGCGCTCTTCCGCGAGGTGATCCGCCAAGAGGTCCTCGGTGCCGAGCGCGACTACCTGCTGCTGGAGTACGCCAAGGGCGACCGGCTCTTCGTGCCGGTGGACCAGATCGACCGCGTGACCAAGTACGTCGGCCCCGACGGCGCGGCCCCGCGCGTGACGCGACTCAACACCGCCGACTGGAGCCGCGCGACGGGCAAGGCACGCAAAGCGGTTCGCCAGCTTGCCTTTGACCTCGTCGACCTCTATGCCCGCCGCTCCACGGTCACCGGGCACGCCTACGGCGCGGATACGCCGTGGCAGTTCGAGATGGAGGCGATGTTCCCCTACGTGGAGACGCCGGACCAGCTTGCGGCCATCGCTGATGTGAAATCGGACATGGAGTCCGACAAGCCGATGGACCGGTTGATCTGCGGAGATGTCGGCTACGGCAAGACGGAGGTGGCCATTCGCGCTGCCTTCAAGTCGGCCCAGGACGGCAAGCAGGTCATGGTGCTGTGCCCCACCACGATCCTCGCCCAGCAGCACTTCACGAACTTCAGTGAGCGGTTCGCCCCCTTCGGTCTGACGGTTGAAGTCCTGAGCCGCTTTCGCAGTGACGTTCAGCAGAAAGCCGCGCTTGAAGGCTTCGCGGACGGTCGGGTTGACGTGCTCGTGGGAACGCATCGCCTGCTGTCCCGCGACGTCGCGCCCAAGGACCTGGGGCTGATCGTCATCGACGAGGAGCAGCGCTTCGGCGTCGAGCACAAGGAGCACCTCACCAACCTGCGCGAGCAGGTCGACGTGCTCGCGATGAGTGCCACGCCGATTCCGCGCACGCTGCAGATGTCGCTGTCGGGTGTGCGCGACATGAGCGTCATCGACACGCCGCCGCCCAATCGATTCCCGGTGACCGTTCACGTGGGCGAGTGGGACGAGGATGTTGTCTCAGGCGCGATCCGTCGCGAGCTCGAGCGCGGCGGGCAGGTCTACTACGTGTCCAACCGGGTGCGGACCATCGATGACGCCGTCGAGCGCGTGCGCAGGGCTGCCCCGGAGGCACGCATCGCCGTGGCCCACGGACAGCTGTCCGAGAAACAGCTTGAGTCGGTCATGGAGCAGTTTGCGGCCAACGAGGCCGATGTGCTCGTGGCCACCACCATCATCGAGTCGGGCATCGACAACCCGCACTCCAACACGCTCATCATCGAAGACTCGCAGCGGCTTGGTCTTGCGCAGCTCTACCAGCTCAAAGGACGCGTAGGACGTAGTCACGTCAAGGCCTACGCGTTCTTTCTCTTCCCGCGCGAGGGTGGACTCACCGAGCAGGCCGTCGAGCGGCTCATGGCGATCAAGGAGCACGACGATCTGGGTAGCGGCATCAAGATCGCCATGCGCGACTTGGAGATTCGCGGAGCCGGCTCACTCATTGGCGCCGAGCAGCACGGCAACCTTTCAGCCGTCGGCTTCGACCTCTTCGCACAGATGCTCATGGAGGCGGTGTCGGAGGCGCGCGGCGAGCCGATGGTGGCGTTCCCCGACATCCGGGTCGACCTGCCGGTGCCCGCTTTCATCCCCGAGGTGTACCTCGCCGACGTCGACGAGCGCGTCCGCGCCTATCGCCGACTGGCAGGCGCACCCGCGATCGAGGCTGTCGACGCGGTGGCGGCCGAACTCATCGAGGTCCATGGAGCCCTCCCCGAGGTGACGCGCAACCTCGTGGACATCGCTCGGATGAAGGCGATCGCGTCAGACGTCGGTATCACCAGCATCTCTCTTGTGCGCAACCGCATCGTGCTCGCGCCGATCGACCTTGATGACGAGCAGCGTGGTCGGCTGGCGGCCCTGGGAGCGGTCTTCCTCGACCACAAGCATGAGGTCGCGCTTCCGGTTGGCTATGGAGAGTCTGTGACGAGTGCCGCCCTCGGCGCGCTCGGTGCTATATACTCGGCAGCGTCCGAACCCAGTTCTCGGGAGGAATAGACCAGCATGAAGCCGCTTCGAATCGCACTCATACTTGCCTTGGCCGTTGCGCTCATGACCGGCGCCGGATGCTCGGACAAGGAAACCGCCGCCAAGGTCAACGGCGAGAAGATCACCATCGTTGAGCTTGACAAGCAGGTGGAGCAGCTCAAGACCCAGTACCCGGACATGTTCACCGGCGCTGATGGGGAGGGCCGGCTGATCGACTTCAAGCAGCGGCTTCTTGACAACCTGATCAACCAGAAGCTGATCGAGCAGGCCGCCAAGGATAAGAAGATCTCCATCTCCGAGGACGAGATCGCCAAGCAGATCGAGCAGCTCAAGTCCGGTTTCCAGGACGACAAGCAGTTCCAGGACGCCCTCAAGAGCGCCGGGATGACCGAGGAGTCGCTCACGACCCAGATCCGCGAGCAGCTGCTCACCCAGAAGCTCATCGAGTCGCTGTCCAAGGACGCCAAGGTCAGCGAAGTCGACATCAAGTCCTATTACGACAAGAACAAGTCGCAGTTCGAGCAGCAGGCCGCCAAGCGTGCGTCGCACATCCTCTTCAAGCCGGAGGACAAGCAGGAAGCCGAGAGGGTTCTCTCTCAGGTCAGGAGCGGGGGCAACTTCTCGGCGCTTGCCAAGGAGTACTCGGTCGATACCGCGACCGCGACCAATGGCGGCGACCTCGGCTGGCCGACGACTCCGTACGTCCCTGAGTTCGAGGCCGCGCTCAAGAAGCTCGACAAGGGTCAGACGTCGGCACTCGTCAAGACGCCCTACGGATGGCACATCATCCGCGTGACCGAGGAGCGCAGCGCCAGCCAGCAGAAGCTTGAGGACGTGAAGGACCAGATCGAGCAGATCCTCGTCCAGCAGAACCGCGCCGATGCCTACCAGAAGTTCCTGGACGCTCTACGCAAGAAGGCGAAGATCGAGATTCTGCTCGAGGAGCTCAGGACCGTTTCGCCCGCGTCGCAGGAAACCACTGCGAAGTAGCGTGGAGCGGTCGAGCGAGGAGCGCACGGACCGAAGCCGGTTCGAGGAGTTCGTAGAGATCATCGCCAGACTGCGGGCGCCCGACGGGTGTCCGTGGGACCGCGAGCAGACGCACCGTTCGATCGCAAAGAACATGGTGGAAGAGGCCTACGAGGCGGTTCACACCATCGAGAGCGATGACATCGCCGGGCTCCGCGAGGAGCTCGGCGATGTGCTTCTTCAGGTTGTCTTGCAGTCGCAGATCGCCGCCGACGGTGGTGAGTTCACCGTCGCAGACGTGATCGACGGAATCATCGACAAGATCGTCCGGAGACACCCCCACGTATTCGGTGAAGCTCAGGCCACTGCGACTGCTGACGAGGTTCACCGGCGTTGGGATGAGATCAAGCGCGACGAGAAGTCTGTGAAGGGTGCCGGTCTGCTCGACGATGTCCCCACATCGATGCCGGCACTCATGCTCGCCCAGACCATCTCGCGCAAGGCCGTTGCGGCGGGGTTCGAATGGGAGTCCCTCGACGGTGTTATCGACAAACTACACGAAGAGGTTGCCGAGCTCGCCGAGACCACTCCCGGCAGCCCCGAGGCGGCCGATGAGATAGGTGACATACTGTTCACCGTCGTGAACCTGGCGCGCAAGCAGGGAATCGACTCTGAGACCGCGCTGCGTGGAACGTGCGAGAAGTTCCGTCGGCGCTGGGGTGGGATGGAGGGGGCGGCGGCTGCCGAGGGGCGCGAGCTTGCCGATCTGTCCCTTGATGAGCAGGAAGACCTGTGGCGTCAGGCCAAAGAGAGGGAGAGGGACACATGAGCAACATCGTCGACGTGTACGCGCGAGAGATTCTCGATTCGCGCGGCAATCCCACCGTCGAGGTCGAAATCGTGCTCGACGACGGCAGTTTCGGTCGTGCTGCGGTTCCGTCCGGAGCGTCCACGGGTGCGTTCGAGGCGGTCGAACTGCGTGATGGAGACGCCACGCGCTATCTGGGCAAGGGCGTGCGTAACGCGGTCGACAACGTTAACGGGCCCATCGCCGAAGAGATCATCGGGATGGACGCCACCGACCAGCGCGGAATCGACATGCTCATGCTCGAGCTCGACGGTTCAGCGAATAAGGGCACTCTGGGTGCGAACGCGATCCTCGGGGCATCTCTCGCATGCGCGCGCGCTGCGGCTGAGTCGACCGAGCTCACCTTGTACTCCTACATCGGGGGCGCCAACGCTCACGTCTTGCCGGTTCCGATGATGAACATCCTCAACGGCGGAGCGCATGCAGACAACAATGTCGACCTGCAGGAGTTCATGGTCATGCCCGTGGGAGCTCCCACCTTCGCCGAGGGACTGCGTTGGTGTGCCGAGATCTATCACACGCTCAAGGGGGTTCTCAAGGCGCGCGGCCTGAGTACGAGCGTCGGTGACGAGGGCGGCTTCGCGCCGAACCTTGAGAGCAACGAGGCCGCGCTTGCCGTGGTCGTTGAAGCTGTTGAGAAGGCAGGTTACGTTCCCGGCGAGCAGATCATGATCGCGCTCGATCCGGCCATGACGGAGATCTATGACGCGGCGCGCGGCATCTACACGCTTGCCGGTGAGGGTCGCGAGCTCACGAGCGCCGAGATGGTCGACTTCTGGGATGACCTCGTGTCGCGCTACCCCATCATCAGTCTTGAGGACGGCATGGCCGAGGAGGACTGGGACGGGTGGAAGCTGCTGACCGAGCGGCTCGGCAACAAGATCCAGCTTGTCGGCGATGACCTGTTCGTCACCAACACCGAGCGCCTCAAGAAGGGCATCGAGATGGGCGTGGCCAACTCCATTCTCATCAAGGTGAACCAGATCGGCTCGCTCACCGAGACGCTCGACTGTATCGAGATGGCTAAGCAGGCCGGGTACACCTGCGTGATATCGCACCGCTCCGGCGAGACTGAGGACACGACCATCGCCGATCTGGCGGTGGCCACAAACGCGGGACAGATCAAGACCGGTGCTCCGGCGCGCTCTGATCGGGTCGCCAAGTACAATCGGCTCATCCGGATCGAAGAGGAGTTGGCCGAGTCGGGCACGTACCCGGGCCGGGATGCCTTCTACAACGTCAGATAGGGTCGTTCGCGCCGCCAGATGATGCAAGGGTGGGACGAGAAGTGAAGCGTTCGGTCATCGATGAGGAGAACACGCAGTTCGGCGTGCCCATCGAGTCGGCTCTTGCACGCAGGGACCGACTGGCGAACAGCTACGACTTCGTCTTCGGCCACGAGCGGGTCTTCCCCGAGCTCGTCAAGGCGTTGCTCGAGGAGGTTCCGTACTCAGAGACGCTGCTTGAAGTCGGTGCCGCCACCGGCTTGCTGACGCAACCGCTGCTCTCCCGCGCCGATTCGCTCATCGCACTTGAGCCGTCGCCGGGCATGCTGCGCAGGATCCTCATGTCGGAGGTGGCCAACGACCCCCGACTGGGAACCATGCTCGGCATGGTCGAGGACCTCACGGAGCTCGCGGTGTTTGACAACGCGGTAGTGACGTTCACGCCCCGGCGCGGCGTCGGTCTGCTCACGCTGCTCAATCTGCTCGCGAAGCACGTGCGCAAGAGCATCGTGATGCTGCTTGATGACGACGGCTCCATGGACTGGGCTTTCGTGGCGCGATCCGCATCCATCCAGTGTTTCGACGTACGGATTCGCATCGTGACCGACGGCGCGTGCGGGGAGGGCGACCAGAAGCGGGCCGTCATCCTTGTCGCGGGTGTCGAGAAGTGGTGCGAACAATGCGAGATCGACGACGCCTGGGACCTAGAGGCTCGCGTCGTAGAAGTGCCGTACCCGGCGCCGCGAGGTGCTGCGACGAGGCTCGTCAGATACTTCCTCGCCGGCGGAGATCGCGCGATCCAGGTCAAGACCGAGCGCGATGGCGTCGAGCGGCTGTACGGCAATCTGCGCACCGCAACGCACCGAATCGCCCGCGATGAGATCACCGTGCGGCGCACCGACGACGGAGTTCAACTCGTGCGATTGCCCAAGGCGAGCGAGTAGCCCGTCGCTTTGAGGGTAAGGACTTCTGGCAAGGCCCCACCCTCAAGGAGGCGCTGTGCGACGCACGAGGATCGTTGCCACCATCGGTCCGGCCACTGAGTCGCCTGAGCGTCTGCGCGGCCTCATAGTGGCGGGGGTCGATGTGGTTCGGCTCAACGCTGCTCACGCGGGGCCCGGGGAGTTGGCGGCTCATCTGGGCGGCATCAGGGCGGCTGCCGCCGGCGAGGGGCGCGAGGTCGGCGTCCTGCTCGACCTCCCCGGTCCCAAAGTGCGTCTGGGCGCGGTGGCCGCTGGTGTTGAGCTCGAACCCGGCAAGCCGTTTCGTCTGGTCACCGAGGAGTGCGTCGGGGATGCGGCACACGCCTCGGTCAGTCACCGCGGGCTTGCTGATGACGTGGTCGAGGGGGATCGCATACTCATGGATGACGGGCGCCTCGAGCTCGTCGTCAGAAGTACCGGACCGGGGGATGTGCGCACCGAAGTCGTCGTCGGCGGTCCGCTGCTCAGTCACAAGGGCGTGAACGTTCCGAAGGTGACACTGTCCGTCGATGCGCTCACCCGCTACGACACGACGCTGCTGGCGTGGGCGCTCGCCAACGAGATCGACTGGGTGGGACAGTCGTTCGTTCGCGCGGCCGAGGATGTGCTCGCACTGCGTGCGCTCATGACGACCCGGCAGATTCCGATCGTCGCCAAGATCGAGAAGCACGAGGCGACGGAGCGGATCGATTCGATCGTTGAGGTGGCGGATGCCGTGATGGTGGCGAGGGGGGACCTTGGAGTCGAGACGTCTCCCGAGCGCGTTCCCGTGCTCCAGCGTCGGATCGTGAACGCTGCCCGTGCTGCCGGCAAGCCGGTCATCATAGCGACCGAGATGCTCGACTCGATGCGGGAGAGGCCTCGGCCGACACGTGCGGAGGCCAGCGACGTCGCCAACGCGATCTTCGGGCGCGCGGATGCGGTGATGCTCTCCGGTGAGACCGCCGTGGGGGAGTATCCCATCGAGGCGGTGGAGACGATGGCGCGCATCGTGGTGGCGGCGGAAGAGGCGGCCTCGCCACCGCGCCCGCCGCGCTCGACGCGCGTGCGCGACGACGTACAGGCAGCGGTCAGCTCGGCGGTGAGCGATCTGGCGAGCGAGCTGCGCTTGGCGGCGATCGTCACCATCACGCAGTCGGGCGCCACGACGCTTGCCGTGTCCCGGTACCGTCCGGTGACGCCGATCATCGCCGCGGTCCCCTCGGTCGAAGCGGCGCGCCGCCTTGGGTTGGTCTGGGGCGTGAGGACCGTGATCGTTCCGTTCGAGGAGAAGACGGACCCGCTCCTCGACCAGGTGACGGTTGCGGTGTGCGACGCCGGGCTGGTTGAAGCGGGCCAGCGGGTGGCGCTGACCGCAGGGCTCGCGACGAGGTTCCCCGGTGGGACTGACTTCATCCACGTACGAACCGTGTAGTGGCTCCAAGGCCGGGAGACCACGCGTTCGCCGTGCAGGTCGAACGCCTGTTCGCATCCCTTAACCTCAGGTAGACGTAGAGGCGACAGGCTACCCGTGTGGTGCTACCATTCGGTGTGAGCGGTCCAGACCGGGACCGTTCGCACGCTGGCCTTCACACAGGACTTCTCAGGCCTATGGCACCGAGAAACACGCAGCACGGGGCATCAGCGACATCGCGGCGCGCGTCCGGATCGGGCGAACGCGCGCGGGCGTCGGCGCATTCGCGCGCACCCAAGACCTCATTGAAGAAGCACTCGGCCAAGGCTGCCACGTGCGATGCTCCGTCCTCGACCAGGTGGTGGGCTGTCCCGCTCGCCGTCATCGTCATCGTCACCGCCTTCGTCCTCGCGTACTATCCCGTGGCCCAAGTGCAGTACCGCGAGGCTCGTGAGAGGGCGCGGCTGTCGTCGGAGCTGGAGGCGCTGACCGCCCGCAATGAGCGTCTGTCCGGGCAGGTCGCGCGCTTGCAGACCCCCGAGGGGGTGGAGGATTACGCGCGCACTCAGCTCGGCCTTGTGAAACGTGGAGAGCGCGTCGTGGTCGTGCGGGATGCCTCCGGAGTCCCCTTGGTGCCGGCTGAACCCGGTGTCCCTGATGTGGACTCGGGCAACATCGCAAAGCAGCCGGTCGGCCCTTGGACCGATCTGCTCGATCTTGTCTTCGGCTTGAGGTGAGGGCGCTGTGAGCAGGCCGGGTGACGAGGTGACTGTCGCCCTTCAGACAGGACGCGAACCTCGCGATCCGTGGCGCGTCGGCAACCGCTGTGACCACGGGTACCCAAGCGTCATTCTCTCTCCGTCGATGCTGGGCGACGGCACGCGCTTCCCCACGTGGGCATGGCTCACGTGCCCCCACCTCGTGGAGCACGCCCGGGCGGCCGAGTCGGCGGGGGATATCGCCGGCTGGAACGCCCGGCTGTCGTCTGATGCGGCTCTCGCTGCGCGCCTGGCGCTCGTCGAGGACGAGCTCAGAGCGGCGCGCTCCCGTGAGTCCGCGCACGGCGACTGCTGTGGGCAAGACGGCATCGCCGGTCAGCGAGTGTTCGGCCACGTGAAGTGCCTACACGCTCACGCCGCGCTCTATCTCGCGGGTCTTGCAGACCCCGTGGGCGAGGCTGTGGTGGTCGCGGCGGGCGCAACGTGCGCCGACAACCGTTGCGCGAAGCTGCTGGCTGACGCTGGCCGGGACTCAGCATGAGCGCCACGCGCCGTCTGGCCGCCATCGATATCGGTACGGTGACGACGCGACTTCTTGTCGCCGAAGTGACAGGTTGTCACATCGCACAGATCGAGCGCAGCACCGACATCACCCATCTGGGCGAGGGCCTGTTGACGACCGGGTCTTTGTCACCTGAGGCTATGGCGCGTGTCGCTGCGGTGATCGGGCGCTACGCACAGCGTCTCCAGGCCCTCGGGGTCGAGGCGTACCGAGCGGTTGCGACGAGCGCCAGCCGAGATGCGACCAATGCGGCGCACTTTACTCGCATGCTTGCGGAGCACGGGATCGACATCAGTGTCATCTCCGGGCAACGTGAAGCCGACCTCTCGTTCGCCGGCGCCGTGACGGGCCGGCGCGGTGACGGGCTGCTCGTGGTCGACTGCGGCGGCGGCTCGACCGAGCTGGTGCTCGGGTCCTCAAGTGATAGCGGGCCCAGAATCGTCGCCGCTCGATCGGTCGACGTGGGTTCGCGCCGCATGACCGAGAGGTTTTTCCGCGCCGACCCGCCGGACGGGGCGGATCTCGATGCCGCACGGGCGTGGGCGACGCACGAGATGCGCGGTTACTTCGACCGGCTGGACGAGCGGCCACGCTCGATGATCGCGCTGGCGGGCACGGCGACGACGTTGGCCGCGGTGCGCCTCGGTCTGAAGCAGTACGACTCCGCGCTCGTGCACGGGTTCGAGATCACCGGCTCTGACGCCGCCGACCTGCTGGAGCTGTTCGTGGACGTGCCCATTGAAGAGCGACGACTCATTCCGGGGCTCCATCCTGAGCGCGCAGGCGTGATCGTGGCGGGTACGCTCATCCTTGAGACGGTGCTCGCGTTGTCCGGATTGGACCGGTTCATCGTGAGCGAGCAAGACATTCTGTATGGGATACTGTTGGACACCTATCGCGACCTGCAGGAATCGAGTCCGTGAGGCGGCGTATCCGAACTGGCACAGGAGGCGGACTTAAAATCCGCTGACCTCTAGGGGTTTGTGGGTTCGAATCCCACCGCCGCCACCACGAACGTAGAGGCGGCAGACCGAGTACAGAGCAGGCGCGTCCGGGCACGGCGACTCGACAGACAAGACGGCCCTGCACACGGGCCCGCGAACGGGAGGGGGTCTGGATCAGATGGCAGATGATGCTGCAGCACGCCTGTACCAGGCCTTCGTGAACCAAGACCCGGCGGCCGCGATTTCGGTCATCGAGAAGGTGAAGCAGTCGGGCGTGGCCCAGGCCCAGCTGTTCGATCACCTCTTCGCGCCCGCCATGTCGCTCTTGGGCGGTGCGTGGGCCAGTGGTGCGATCGACGAGTACGGCTTCACGCAGGCCGCGGTGATCGCCGAACAGATCACGAGCTTCGTCACGCCGCCGACCACGGCACAGGACACCGGCATCACCATCTTGCTGGGCACGATGCACCGCGATCTTCACGCGATAGATAAGGACGTCACCGGCGCCGCTCTCAAAGAGGCGGGTCACCGGGTCATCGACCTGGGAGAGGACGTCCGACCGGCTGAGTTTCTCGAGCGTGCTGAGGAGACCGGCGCACGAATCGTCATCGTGTTCGCTCAGATGAATGGCACCGCGCTCAGCATCTCTCGGGTGCGCGAGATGTTCACGGCCGGCGGACGCGACGATCTGGTTCTGTTCGTGTCCGGAGGGCCGTTCGCGGCAGACGTCTCGCTTGCCAAGCACGTGGGCGCCAATGGCGTGGTCCGCGGTGCCGAGAGCGCGCTGAAGCTCGTAGCCAAAGTCACGAGTGTGCCGGCGACCGGAGGCGGCCGATGAGTCCCCGGGGACGCCAGGTGCTTCTTGCCGAGGGTCTTGCACGCCAGGGGCACGTCGCTCCGGCGGTCGAGGCGTGTTACGAGGCACTGCGGCTTGACGATGCCGACCCGCTGGTTCACGCACTTCTCTCGGACCTCTTCTTAGCCGGGGACTTCCATGACGAAGCGATCGCGGCGGCGACCAAGGCCATCGAGCTCGATCCGGAGTGTGCTCCTGCGTACCTGTCGCTGGGGCTGGCCTATGACCGGCGCGGTGGCATGTGGGACCAGTCGATCCTCGTGTGGCACGAACTGGCCGAGGTGGCTCCGGAGCTCGTGACCGCCCACGTGCAGCTCGGGGAGGCCTTCGCCGCTGCGGCGTTCGAAGCGGAGGCCATCGAGGCGTGGAAGCAGGCGCTCGAACTCGACGTGCACGAGGCGCGGGCGATGTACAACCTCGCCGTGGCAGCGCTCAAGAAGGAAGGCATGGCGACCGCTCTGCCGGGATTTCGCAAGGCCGGCGAGCTCGACCCGAGCCAGGATGACTTCTTCTTCGCGCTGGCCGGCGTGTACGACGACGGCGCGGCCGCACCGGACCCGATCGACGTACCGCCCGATCGGGACAGTCGGCTCGCGGCAGCGTTCGCACTGGCCTTCGAGGAGGACTTCTTCAGCTCGGTGGACCTGATCCGGCTGATCTTGGATGAGAACGCCGACGACCCCGAGGCCCTCGCACTTGCGGGTTACCTGTATCTGAAGCAGGAGGCGGTGAACGAGGCGATGGCGGTGGCGCTCCGTGCCTTGGCGGTCTCGACGAAGACACCGACCGCGGTCTACGTGCTCGGGGCCGCTTTCGCCAAGCGTCCGGGACTCAACCGAAACGCCGCACGGGTCTTCGGCGCACTGGCCAAGGCGGTGCCGAACCAGCCGATGCCCCATGTCTTGCTCGCCGAGTCTCTCTTAGGGCTCCAGCGCTACGGCCAGGCGAAGCAGGCGTATCTGCGCGCTGTCGAACTGGACCCGACCTTCGTGAGGGCTCGGTTCGGACTAGCCGCTTCACTGCTCACCGAGGGCGAGCACGCGCTCGCGCACCACGAGATCCGCCGTGCCGCCTACTACGACACCCGCCGTCAGGGACTCTTCTGGCAACTGTACGACACCTACGCCGAGGGGAGGGAGTAGCCATGCCGACTCGCAAAGGCGGACCGCGCCAGCCGCGTCAGCGCATCGAGCGCGAAGAGGTTTCGCCTGCATCCATCCCGAGGCGCGCCACTGCGCAGGCCGCCGCCGCGGGCGCACCGGCCAAGGCGCTCCAGCGCAACCCGCTCTTCCCGGTCGGGGTGTCGTTGTACCCCCTTGATGCGGAGACGCAGGGGCCTGACGACTGGTACGAACGCGACCAGACCGAGGATATCGATTCGCTTGCAGAGGCACGCTGTGCACTCGTCCGCGTGTTCGTGAGCTGGCGGGTTCTCGAGCCTCAGGTGGGGCAGTACTCGCTCGAGGCGCTCGGTCGGCTGGCCGACCTCGTCTCCACCGCGCGGGCCAAGAAGATGCAGTCGGTCGTGTGCCTGTTCGCCGACGACCGTCATGCGGAGCTCTCCGACGTGAGTTGGGGCAAGCGTCGGGACCCGCGCACCGATGCGTACCTGCTCCAGCGCGAAGTCGCGCTGGCTCAGAAGGTGGCCAGTCATCTGCAAGGCGAGCCCGGCGTGTTCGCATGGCAGCTGGGCAACGAGGCGTTTCTATCCGGCTTCGAATCCGCTGAGGAGCTCGAGGCGTGGGTCGGCTCACTCAGGGAAGCGATCAGGGAGGTCGATGCCAAGCGCCCGATCGGCCTGGGTGCTGACGCTGAGACACTGCTGCGCTCCTCCGGAGTCGATGCACGGGCAGCGCTGGAACCCTGTGAGTTCGCCGTCTCGCATCTCACCGCAGCGTATCGTGCGTACGCCGCTGAAGGGCCCCTGACAAGCGGGCCGTCAACCTATCTCGACGCCTTTCTTCTCCGTGCGGCACACCGTGGCCGCCCGGTGCTTCTCGATGAGATCGGCACCCTCACGCTCGAGCATTCGGCCACGGAGGAGGCCGCCTACGTGCGCACCGCCCTATGGTCCGGGCTGATGAATCGGGCCGGTGGGGCGATGGTGCGGCGGTACCGCGACATGGACACCGAGCGCAGGGAGCCGTACTTCGTCGATCCGTTCGAGACGCTCGTCGGCATCGCCGACTCGGAGGGTGTTCCCAAACCCGTGTTCACCGAGATCGCCAAGTTCGTCCGGACGGTTGCACGCATCGATCTCAAGACCCACGCGCTGATTGCGGAGCGCACGGCGATCGTGGTGCCTGCTGAGCGCTACGAACCGCTGCCCTCGCTCGCCGGACTGTACGACCCCCGCGCGTGTCTGCATGCGTTCGTGCTTGCCAAGCAGGCGCACGTGCCGGTCGCCGTCATCCGGGAGGACGATGAGTTCGAGGCGTACTCGGTGATCGTCGTGCCGAGCGCGTTCGAGCTGTCGGATCAGGCGTGGGAGCGCGTGAGCTCCTTCGTCCAGGGCGGCGGTACGGTGCTGATGAGCTACGGTGGCGGTGACGCACACACAGCCATCCGCGATCTGTTCGGCGTCGAGTTTCTCGGCGACGCCGGCCCTCGCCCGAGACTGTCGTGCCGCGTGGCGCAGGCCGACCTCCTCGGCGCACTGGAGAGCTTCGACGCGCAGTTCGAAGTGCCCAATCACGCGCTACTCTCGGGAGGCACCGCGACGGTCGTGGCCACCGATGCCAAGGGCAGTCCCCTGCTGACGGTGAACCAGGTCGGGCAGGGAAGGGCGGTCTACATGGCCGTCCCGCTCGAGCGGGCCATCGCCCAAGGCGACGCGTGGGCGACTCCGGAACCGGTGCTGCGCATGGCGCGTGAGGTGTACGGAGCGGTGGCCCGAGCTGCCGGCTGCGGCGCACCTGTTGAGTGCGCGGCTCCCGACGTCGAGGTGGCCTTACTTCAGGGCGAGACCGACGACGTGCTCATCTTGCTCAATCACTCCCCGGCGGAAGTGAGTGCCGGGCTTGTGACCGAGCGGCGAGTGGCGTCCATCGCAGATGTCCGTGGCGGAGCGCCTGTTGCGGTCGGGGGTACCGCCTTTGCGGTTCCCCTCGACGGCAACGCAGCAACGGCTCTGAGGATCACGTACGCGTAGGTCATCTGTCACAGGATTCCTCGCCCTAAGCGGTGTATCCTTCGCGTGAGAACGACGAGAGGGGCAATGGGTTATGGATCAGTTCAGTCCAAGCGGTTCGCGGTTCCTGCTTGAGTCGTGGCTGGACTTGGGGGAGCTCGTCGAGAAGCAGCCTGATCTTCGCCGCCTGCTGTTCGACCCGGTGACGGGGTTGCCCACTACGCCGCTGCTGTTCCCCCGCATCTCCAGCCTGCTTGAGGAGCGTGGCGAGGTCTCGCTGATGGCCATCAGCGTGGTGCGCTACTCGCGCATCGAAGAGATCTACGGTTGGAAGGCGTTTGATGATGTCATGCGCCAGGTGGCCGACGTGCTCGACGAGATAGCGGGAGAGACGCTTCGGGACGCCGACGTGATCGCCGAGCTCATGAACTCCGGCAACTCGTTCGTCATCGTGTTGTCGCCTCCACGGACGATGGCCTGCATAGACCCCGGCTCGCGCATCGAACTCACGCGGCGCGTCGAGGTCCGGATCGGCGAGAAGCTCGCCGAGCGTATCGAGCCGGCACTCTTCGCCAAGTTCGGTTGCTACGTCGGGTCGTCCACCGTCTGTCATGACGAGAACGCTCGACTTGAACGGATGATCTACGAGGCGCTGGAGCTGGCCCTCGAAGACAGCCATTCGCGCGAGATCGCCGATACGGTCGACCGCATCGCGCGGTTGCGTGAGATTCTTGTGCACGGGCGAATTCGGACCCTGGTCCACCCGATATTCGAGCTCGATTCGATGGATGTCATCGGCTATGAGGCTCTGTCGCGCGGGCCCGAGGGCTCGGAGTTCGAGCGGCCGGACAAGTTGTTCACCGTCGCCTACGACGCGGATCTGGTGATGCGACTTGAGCGTGTGTGTCGCAAGAAGGCGCTGGAGATGGCCGGCGCCATGCCGCAGGGCCGGCTGCTGTTCATAAACATCGAACCGGAGGCCGTGGGTGATCCGCAGCTTCGTGACACCGTCACGTCAGACATGCTGGCGCAGGCCAAGGTTGCACCGCAGTCGATCGTGCTTGAGCTGACCGAGCGCGCGGCAATCGCCGATTTCTGCCTGTTCAGGGCGACACTCGACTTCGTGCGAGCGCTGGGTTTCGGCGTCGCCGTCGACGATGCGGGAGCGGGCTATGGTTCGCTTCAGTGTCTTGCCGAGGTGCGGCCCGAGTGGCTCAAGATCGACCTGTCACTGGTGCGTGGATGCGACACCGATCAGGTGCGCGCTTCTCTCATCGAGTCGTTGGTGATGTTTGCTCGAAGCGTCGGCTCGCGCCTGATAGCCGAGGGTATCGAGACCGAGGCCGAACTCGACAAGTTGCGCGAGCTCGGCGTGACCTACGGTCAGGGCTACCTGTTGTGCAGGCCCATGCCCGAGTTCCCGGCCGACGAGGATCTCCCCGCTCGGGCCTTTCGCAGGGTCAGCCAGTGACCGAGGGGGAGCGCATTCGCCTCACTCAGTTGTCGAGCAAGGCGGGTTGAGCAGCGAAATGGGGTCCTGAGGACCTCCAAGCGGTGCTGGACAAGATCGCGCCGGGCACTTCTGAGTCCTTGCTGCTCGGCTTTGAGACGAGCGATGACGCTGCGGTCTACCGGCTGAGCGACGATATGGCCGCCCTGCTCACCGTCGACTTCTTCACGCCCATAGTCGACGACCCGTACGACTTCGGGCGCATCGCCGCGGCGAACGCCCTGTCCGACATCTACGCGATGGGCGGACGGCCCCTGACCGCCCTGAACCTGCTCGCTTTCCCGTGCTCGCTGGGCCCCGACATCGTGGGCGAGGTCGTGCGCGGCGGTGGCGAGAAGGTGCTCGAGGCCGGCGCCGTGACGGTGGGCGGTCATACGATCGACGACAGGGAGCCCAAGTTCGGGCTCTCGGTGTTCGGTGTCGTGCACCCGGATCGCGTCGTGCGCAACAGAGGCGCGCTCCCCGGTGACGATATCGTTGTGACCAAGCCGATAGGGACCGGGCTGTGGGGGACCGCGCTCAAGCAGGGTCTAGCGACCGAGGATGATGCGCGCGCTGTCATCGAATCAATGGCCGAACTCAATCGCGCAGCCTGCGAGGCGATGGTCGAAGTCGGCGTGCATGCCGCGACGGACGTGACCGGTTTCGGGCTCGTCGGCCACCTTCATGAGATGGCTGACGCCTCCACCTGCTCCGTCGAGCTGGAACTCGATGCCGTGCCGCTCTTCGCCGGTGCGCTGGAGTGGGCCAGGGCCGGCGTGGTTCCCGGACGCACCGCAGAGGTCGTGGCGTGGGCCGATGGGTTCACCCGCTGGCACAGCGGCGAGGATCGCGATCTGTGGATGCAGCTGCTGTGCGATCCCCAGACGAGTGGGGGCCTCATGATGGCCGTCGACCCCGAACTCGCGGATCAGTTGATGGCGGCGATTGCGTCACGGGGGGTCGCCGGCGCGCGTATCGGACGCTTCACGGGCGAGGGGCGCGGGGTCATCACCGTACGGTGACCGGTCGTGACGCTTCTGACTACCGGTTCGCGAAGGTGATGCTGAGCTGCAGCACGGTAGCGGTCCCTACCCACGCGAGATACGGCACCAGCGCCAGCGCAGCCACGCGCGAGTGAGGCCATATCAGGACCATCGACCACACGATCGTCACGAGTACGAGCACGATATCGAGCGATGCGAGCGGCAGGTTCCGGAGCCCGAACTGAATCGGTGTGAAGGCGAAGTTGGCTGCCAGGTTCAGGGAGATCGGAAGCAGAACCGCGCGGGGCATGGTCCCGCGAAACACCCTCACGATCACGTAGCCGTAGACGACAAAGATGATCGGATAGAGCAGGGTCCATATGGTGCCTATCACCGCAGGCTGTGGCGTCCACGACGGCTTCGCCAGACTCTCGTACCAGGAGTTCATGAGGTGTAGGTACTCCGATCGCGTGGGGGCGGTCCAAGGGAAGCATACGCTGTATTCCCCTGATATAATCTGCGCCAGTGCCGAAGTCTAAGCAATACTTATAGGAGCGCCCTATGGCAAAGCACATTCTCGTTCTGAGCGACGGCATCGGTTCAGGTGATGAGGAACTGGGACGTCTTCTGATGCGGAATTTCCTGTACGCGGTAGCCCGGAACGCCGAGAAGCCTCAGTCGGTCATGTTGATGCACGGGGCGGTGCGGCTCGCCTGCGAGGACTCTGCCGCTGTCGATCATCTGAGACTCTTGGTCGATGCCGGTGTTGCGGTCCGGGTCTGCGGGACCTGCCTCGACTACCTCGGACTCAAGGACCGCGTCGAGGTCGGCGACGTGGGGAACATGGTGGACTCGGTCGCATCGCTCCTCAGCGATGCCGAGGTGCTGACCATCTCCTGAGCGCGTCCGCTCGGGTAGAATCGCTCACATGGATACCAATGCGCTGCTCCGGCAGCTACCCAAGGTCGATGCCCTGCTTTCGCGCCCCGACGTCGAAGCGCTCGGTGCCACCGTTGCGCGCTCGCTCGTGGTCGAGGCCGCGCGTGCGGTGCTTGACGAGGCGCGTGCGGATATCATCGCTGGTCAGAGCGTCGACATAGCGCCCGACGCGATCGCAGCGCGGTTGATGGAGCGTGCCGCGCAGCAGTCGCGCAGCAGTCTGCACCGGGTCATCAACGCTACCGGCATCGTCGTGCACACCAACCTCGGGCGCTCACCCCTGGCCGAGGAAGCGGTGCAGGCGGTTGCGGACGTAGCGCGCGGGTACTCGACGCTCGAGTATGACGTCGACAGCGGGGCCCGCGGCAGCCGACATGTGCATGTGGAGTCGCTGATCTGCCGTCTTACGGGCGCACAGGCCGCTATGGCGGTCAACAACAATGCTGCGGCCGTCATGATGGCTGTGGCTGCGCTCGCGCGCGGCAAGGAGGCGATCGTGTCTCGCGGTCAGCTCGTTGAGATAGGCGGCTCCTTCCGTGTCCCGGATGTGATGGCTGAGTCCGGAGCGACGATGGTTGAGGTGGGCACGACGAACAAGACCCACCTCAGAGACTACGAGACGGCTCTGACATCGCGGACGGGCCTGCTGCTCAAGGTTCACACGAGCAACTACCGCGTGGTCGGTTTCACTGAAGAGGTGGAGCTTTCCGATCTGGTGACTCTGGGCGCGAAGCATGGCGTGCACGTGATGGAGGATCAGGGCTCAGGCGTGCTGGTGGACCTCAGGCAGTGGGGGCTTCCGCACGAGCCCACGGTGGCTGAGAGCGTCGCGGCGGGCGTCGATGTGGTCACCTGCTCCGGCGACAAACTGCTGGGCGGCCCGCAGGCCGGGATCATCGCCGGCAAGGCCGAGGTGATCGCTCTGCTCAAGAAGCACCCGCTCGCTCGGGCGATGCGGCTTGACAAGATGACACTCGCAGCGCTCGAGACGACGTTGCGCCTCTACCTCGACCCCGACCGGGCGGCCGGGCTCGTTCCCACGCTGAGGATGCTTCGAACTTCGAAGGAAGAAGTCGGGACGAGGGCGGTTCGCATCGCGGGGGAGATCGCCGAGCGGTGCGGCGACGCCTATGTGGCGGGCACGGTGGAGGACGTGAGCCGTGCCGGGGGAGGGGCGCTTCCGATGGCTGACATCCCGACGATATGTGTGTCGATCGTGCCGGCTAAGATGAGCCTGAGCGAACTGGAGCGTGCGCTGCGCACTGTGGAGCCTCACGTGATCGCCCGCATAGCGGACGACCGGCTGCTCCTCGATCCACGCACGTTCACCTCGGCCGAAGAGGCAGAGGTCATCGATGCGTTCGTCCGAATCGCCGGGGCCGTCTCCTCGTGACCGCGCCATCACTGGTGCTCGGCACGGCGGGGCACATCGACCATGGAAAGTCGTCGCTGGTCCAGGCGTTGACGGGCACAGACCCTGACCGGTTGAAAGAAGAGAAGGACCGGGGCATCACCATCGAGCTTGGCTTCGCGCGCCTTGAACTGCCGAGCGGTCGGATGATGGGCGTCGTCGATGTGCCCGGACACGAGAAGTTCGTCCGCCAGATGGTGGCCGGAGCGACCGGCGTCGATGTCGTGATGCTGTGTATCGCTGCTGATGACGGCGTGATGCCTCAGACCCGCGAGCATTTGGCGATTCTCGACCTGCTGGGGGTCGACCGCGGGGTCGTCGCCCTGACCAAGGCCGATCTCGTGGATTCCGACTGGGCCCAGATGGTTGCCGAGGACGTCCGGACCCTTCTCGCGAACACGGCGCTCGCGGGCTCTCCGGTCGTGCCGGTCTCGGCCCGCAGCGGCGAGGGTCTGCCGACGTTGCTCGCCACCCTCGATGAGATCGCGCAGGAGGCCCCGAGCCGCCATGCCGAGCTTCCGCTGCGGCTGCCGGTGGATCGCGTGTTCACGATTGCCGGTGCGGGTACTGTGGTCACGGGCACCATGTGGTCGGGCTCGGCCGCCAAGGACGATCCGGTCGAGGTCTATCCGAGCCGCGGCGAGGCCCGCGTGCGCGGCGTACAGGTGCACGGCGCTGGTGTCGAGCGAGCGGTCGCAGGGCAGCGCGTCGCCATGAACGTCGCCGGAATCGAGCGAAGCGAGATCTCCCGCGGCGATATCATCGCAGCTCCTGGGACACTCACCGTCACCGATCGACTCGATGCACGCTTCACCTACCTGGGCTTCCCGGGCGATGACAAGCCCTTCGAGTCCGGCACGCGCGTCCACGTGCATCACGGCACTCGTGAGGTCCTCGGTCGCGTGCTGCTCGTCGACCACACAGAACTGCGCGCAGGCGAGAGCGGACTCGCCCAGCTGAGGCTCGAAGAGCCGTTGGCCCCGCGCTACGATGACCGCTTCATCGTCCGCAGCTACTCGCCGGTCTACACCATTGGCGGCGGGGTGGTACTCGATGCGCTGCCTCCGCGCCGCACGACGCTCAAGCCCCACGAGCGCGAGCTGCTCGAGGCGCTGCTCGCTCACGACCTCTCGTCGGCCAGCACCGGGCTGCTTACGTCGCGCGCCATGCCGATGACGAGCGCCGAGGTCGCAGCGGCTCTGGGTGTCCCGCGCGCCAAGGTCGCTGACGAGCTCAACAAGGCATCGCTCGAGCGGCTGAAGGTTGGATCCGACACCTACTTCGTGACCGCGTCGGCCCTCGACGGAGCCGTCGGCGCGACCGAGAGGGAGTTGCTCGCCTTCCACGAGGCGGATCCGTTGGCCACGGGCGTCGCGACGGCGGCGCTCCGAGATCGCGTGGACCGTCGCCTGACCGCACGGGTCTTCGATGCCATCCTTGAGGTCGCCGCAGCGCGCGGGGTGGCCACCGTCGATCGGGGGCAGGTGCGGCATCCTCGCGCCGCTGTGTCGGCGCTGGCCCAAGAGGCCGACGCGATGTCGCTGCTCCTGCCGCTCATCGAGGCCGCGGGCGCGGCACCGCCCACGCTCGCCGAGATGCTCGACTCCACCGGCGTGGACCCGGGGGTTGCGCGAAAGGCGCTTGCGCGGCTGGTGAGTGAAGGCCGACTCGTTCGGGTCTCGAGCGACTTCCACTTCTCGCCTGCGGCGATCGCCGCGGTGCGCGCGACGCTTGAGGCCTATTTCGCGTCGCGCTCAGAGGGGGCCACGACAAGCGACCTGCGTGAGGCGCTCGGACTCAGCCGCAAGTACGCGATCCCGCTGCTCGAGTACCTTGATTCGCAAGGCATCACGAAGCGCGAAGGCGATCTCAGGACTCTGCGCCGGGCGTAGTCGGGCTGGTGGCACGGGTGCGACCATCGCACAATCCCGCCGGTGCCCTCTCGCACCAGCCGTTTGACAGCCGCGCCTCTCGGCTCGACAATCCTTCGACGGAGCCGGATGGTCCCTGGTGGGGTCCGCGGTCTTCAAAACCGTCGTGGGGGGTGAAGAGCCTCTCGGGTGTGTTCGATTCGCACACGGCTCCGCCAGAAACACGTCCATGACGCTCTTTGCACGACGTGAGGGCATCAGCATCACTGAAAGGCAGCTTGGATGACATCGCATGTCTCACGCCGCGTGGCCCTCGTCGCTGTGGCCGCACTGGCACTCGTGTCCTCAGGCTGTGCCCAGCTCGAGGCGGCGTTCACCCCGGAGCCCAACATCGTCACGGTCGAGGCGACCGTCGCCGCACCCGGGGCTGTCGTCAACGGCGACCTCGCCACGTGGATGCCCGACGGTACCCCGCTGTGGCCGGGCTCTGACGTTGTCGAATCGCAGGCGACCAAGGAGGCGTATAGCCTCACGTTGTCCACCTCGGATGCGTACGCGGACGTTCTGCCGGGGGTAGCCAAGGGCTTTGAGGACGCCGGGTGGAGCGTGCTGTCAGACGAGGAGGGAGACGAGGGTTCGAGGACCGCGGTTCTCACCGTCTCCAACGACACTCACGAAGGAATCGTGACCCTGACCGAGAATGCGGATGGCACGGTCACGACGACGTACGTGCTCGCGCGCATTCCGTAGGGCCTTGCACTCAGCCGCTCTTCGTCGCTGACAGCGCGGCGAGGGCGCGAGCTCGCGCCGCCGCGTGGTCGACGATAGGCGGCGGGTACGCGTTCGTTCCCGCTTCGGGCACCCAGCGCCCGACGTAGGCCCCGTTCGCGTCGAACCTCGACGCCTGCAGCGAGGGGTTGAAGATGCGGAAGTAGGGCGCCGCATCCGCGCCCGATCCCGCCACCCACTGCCAGTTGAAGACGTTTGATGCGGGATCGAAATCCACGAGGTGGTCCCGAAAGTACGCCTCGCCCGTCTGCCACGGCACGAGGAGATCCTTGACGAGGAACGAGCTGCACACCAGACGCACGCGGTTGTGAATCCAACCGGTTGCCGCCAGCTGCCGCATGCCCGCATCAACCAGCGGGAAGCCGGTCCGTCCCTCGGCCCACGCGGCCAGACCCTCCGGGTCATCGCGCCACGGGAACCGTTCGAACTCCGGGCGCAACGGCAGCCGTACTGAGTCCGGATTGGCGTGCAGGACGTGTGAGGCGAACTCTCGCCACGCCAGTTGACGGACGAATGGCTCGGCATCCTCCCCGTGAGCCGCGACCGCGAAGGCGATCTGGCGCGGCGAGATCTCGCCGAACGCCAGATGGGGTGACAGCTCGCTCGTCCCACGGATGGCGGGCAGGTCTCGTGAGGTCCCGTACGCCGCCAACGCGTCGTCCGCGAACGCCGCCATCCGCGCCTGCGCCCCGTCTTCGCCGGGCGTCCACCAGGCGCATACGTCAGGCGATGGGACCGTCGGCACTCCTGATGTCGGCGGCGTGGAGCGCGGCATCACCGCAGGTGCGGGCAGGACCGCAGGCGCCGGCAACGGTGCCACCGCACGCCATGTCCCGAGCCACGCACGGCAAAACGGGGTGAACACGCGAAAAGGGGCCCCGCCAGCCGTGAGAACGGTGCCGGGCGCAGCGAGCATCTGACCCTCGCTCACGCGCAGCGCGACTCCTTGGGCGGCGAGCGCCTCTGCCACATGACGCTCTTCTATCAGCCCCTCCGGCGTCCAGTCCCGCGTGCAGTGCACCGCCCGCGCCCCACACGAGGCGACCAGCTCGGCAAGCTCGCGGTCAGGATGGCCGCTGCGAATCACCAGTGCCGACCCCCGCGATCGCAGTGAACGATCGAGCGAGTCGAGGGAGTGTGCCAGCCACGCACGAGCCGCTAAGCCGCCCGGGGAGCGCTCTCCGTGCACGTAGACGGGCACCACCACGGCGTCATCCTGCAGCGCAGCAGTGAGCGATTCATTGTCGGCCAGACGTAGGTCGCGGCGGAACCACACGATGCGCACGCGCACATCCGTTCTGCTCGGAAAGGAGCTCTCTCGTCGTCTCCTTGTTCCCCAAGACGCCGGACTCGTCGTCCAGCTGAAGGGTATCAACTGTCCTAAAACCTCCGACGATGACGGGACGCACCGTGCCTGAGATCATCACGAGTAAGGTCGCACTAGGCATCAGTGCCTGCATCTACAACTGCCCGGTCCGCTACAACGGGCACGCATTCGATGCGCTCAAGCTGCTCGGGCGCGAGAAGGCGGACTTCGTCTGGTCGCCTGTTTGCCCCGAGTGCCTCGCGGGCCTTGGCGTTCCCCGGACACCGATTCATCTCACGGGAACCGGCCAGGAAGTCCTCGCTGGCACTGCCCGGGTGAAGGATCGGCGAGGGCACGACCGTACCGAGGAGGTCATCGAGGGGAGCCGCGCGGCGATCGCCTGCCTCGAGCGTGCGGGCGTCGAAGCGTTCATCGCCAAAGAGGCCTCGCCCACGTGCGGACTGTACAAAGCCCGGGTGGGAAAGCGCAGGACTGAGACCAGCGGCGGTTCGGGCGTGTTCGGCGCGCTCCTGCTTGAGAAGGGGTGGTTCCTCATCCCCGACTCGGGACTCTCGAACTCGTTGTCTTGGTGGGACTGGCGTCGCCGTCTACATGCGTGGCTGTGGCTCAGCCGTCGCGCCACGGACAGCCCCCGTGATCTCTACGACGCGTGGCATGTCCTCAAGTTCATCGTGCAAGAGACCGACCGCCCCTTCGCCGATACCGTTGGGCGGAGGTTGGCCGCGCTACCCAAGCATCCGGCCGCCGAGGAGCTGGCGGCGATTCGCGCTGACATCCTCGACGCGCTGCGCCGACCTTCGACAAAACCCCGCATTCGGGCAGCGGCTTGGAAGACCTACGCCCATGCGCGTAAGAAGGGGCGGCTTGCGAGCGTCGATACGCATGGACTGGATATGACGGCGCCCGGAGAGCGCGCTGATGTTGAGCGTGTTGCCGCGGAACTGGTACTCATGGAGCGCGTGAGTTTCGAGAACGACCTGCTCTTCGGTACCTCGCCCGTGGTCCGGCGGGACGCACGGCGGGTGGCCGCGCAGTGACCGGTTGCGCACGACGGCACGGAGTTCGCACGGTGTGCCGATGGTAGGATTGCTTTCGTCCGTCTCCCCGGACAGGGGATGGGCATGCGTTCAACAGAAGGCTCCGATGAGTGGGTAAGGTGGAACGAGTGATGAAGAGAGTGCGCATTCTCCTGATACTGGCTGTCGTCTGTGCGCTGGCGCTGCCGGCGATACCGGCGTCAGCGGCGGTACAGATCGAGTCAGCCGCGTTCACGAGCCCGACTGAGGGCTACATCGGCGGCGGCTACACCACGGCTAGCGGTGCGCGCGTGGGGCTTGTCTCGCGGACTGGTGATGGCGGGGTCACGTGGCGCGCGACCCGTATCCCATCGGCCTGGGTCACGGACCTCGATGTTGCAGGCTCAAGCCTATGGGCGGTTGCGTCCTACTCGCGCTATCTGTGGCGAAGCTCCGACAGTGCCGTCACGTGGGCACGCGGGAGCGCGGCCACACCCCTCGACTCACGCCTCAACGCGACGATGCGACTTGCCAACGGGCGGATCGTCGTCGGAGGATCTCACGCAGCGACCGTGCTGACTGACAACAGGCCCCACGGGCGCGTCGCATTCATCGGGACGACCGACAACAGCGGCGCTACGTGGGACCGCCGCTATGAGGGCCCGCTCTACTTCGGCTCCGCCGACAGCGACCTCGACCCGCCCACTGAGGCCGCGTTCGCCGGGCTCGCAAAGAGTCCCTCCGGCACGACGCTGTGGGCCGCCGGAAACGAGTGGGCTAGGGGCGGCACCAGCCTTACGTACAAGCAGCGCCTCGTCGCCAAAAGCACCGATGGCGGCAGCACGTGGACGCTCGTGCCGAAGCTTCCCTTGCACAGCCCTCAGCGCATCATGACCAGCGTCATCGCGCCCTCGGAGAACACCGTGTTCGTCTTCGGTGAGAACCGTCAGTACCTGCGTACCACCGACGGAGGCGCTTCGTGGAGCGCGCTCCAGTTGCCCGCCCTGGCCGGCGCGCGCGAAGTCAACGTCCGCGCCGCCGACGCGCTCGACGCCAACCACATCGTGGTTGCCGGCGACCTCAAGAAGACCGTCACGGGCCCGCTCACCGGCATGGTGGCCTACACATCTGACGGCGGTACCACGTGGACGTATCACGAGTTCCCCGACGTGCCATCGCTACGCGCAGTCTCGATGGGCTCGGCGACACAGTGGTTCGTCACCGGCGGAAACGAGGTTCTCCTGCGGACCGCTGACGGTGGCGCGACATGGACGGGACAGCGGGGACCGAGTGTTCCGACCGTCACCATGAAATCGCCCGTCGCCAAGTTCACGGTGAAGGCCGCACCTGTCTCCATCTCGGGTACGGCGACCGACGTCGGCGTCGGCGTGACGGGCGTGGATGTGCGCATCAGGCGCGCGGACGCCAAGCACTGGAACGGCGCCTCTTGGGTATCGAGTGAGACGTGGCTTTCGGCCACCACCACCGACAATTGGGGCACGTGGTCGTACGAATGGATGCCTGACGCGGCCACGATAACCTCTCGGATGGCGGTCACGGTCAGCGTGATCGCGCTCGACGGGTGCGGCAACCGCTCAGCCGGCAAGACGGTCGTCTCGGCCGGCAAAGTCAGGGCCGCCGTCGGCACGCCGGGCGGGGTCCCCTCGATAGCTGTGCGCAACCGCACCTACACGGTGTCGGGCACCTTGTCTCCCCGCCACGCAATCGGTTCGCGCCCGATACGCATCGTCGCGCAACGCTGGGAGCGCAAGTCGAACGGCACGTACGCGTGGACCACGCGCAGAAATGTCAGCGGCGCCATAGGCCGCGACTACCGCTACCGGGCACGGATGGCGCTCCCGTACGCGGGTAAGTGGCGCCTGTATGCCTACCATCCGGCGGACACGCTCCACATCACAAGCTACAGCGGCTACCGCTCGGTCACCGTTCGCTGACGCAGCGGCGTCACAGTCGGGTAGCATGGCGTTCATGGACGACGTCACTGTTCCCGCGCGCCTCGAGGCCCGTAACCTGACCGCTTCGCTTCCGGGCGACGGCGGTCCGGTGCGCGTCTTCGCCGGCGTGAGCCTTCATGTCGCAGGCGGTGAGATCGTCGACATCGCCGGTCCAAGTGGCGGCGGCAAGACGACGCTCCTCAGGGCGCTCGCGCGGCTGCTTCCCGACGCGGGCGGCGCTATGCTGCTTGACGGGGAGCCCTCGGCAGCCATCAGCGCACAGCGCTGGCGATCGCTCGTGGCGCTGCTGCCCCAGAAGCCGGCCATCGCGCCCGCCGATCTTGCGACGAACCTGACCCTGCCTTGGCAGCTCAAGGTTGAGCGCGTCAGCCCACGGCCGACCGCATCCGATCTTGAAGAGGCGCTCGCCGAGGTCGGCCTCGATTCGATTCCGCTTGACCGGGACGCCCTGCGGCTGTCGGTTGGTCAGCAGGCACGGGTGGCTCTGCTGCGTGTCCTTCTGACGAAGCCGCTGGTGCTGCTTCTCGACGAGCCCGATGCGGCGCTCGATCCCGAAAGCGCCGATGCCCTCGCCCTCGCGCTCACGCGGGTCGCGGCCACCGGCACCGGGATACTGCGCGTCCGACACCGGACGAGCGACGGGCTTGCCGCGCGCAGACTCGTGCTTGACTCGGGCGTGCTGACCGAGGTGCAGCCGTGAGCGGCGACACCGGCGTCATCGTCATCGGTTGGACCGAGCTCGCGCTGGCCACGCTGTTCATGCTGTTCACCGGCGGCCTGGCCATGGCGCTTCAGCTGGGGCTCACGAAGAGCCTGTGGATAGCCACGTTGCGCACCTACCTGCAGCTGCTCGCCCTGGGCCTTGTTCTCAACTGGGTCTTTGCCGTAGACGAACCCCTGATCGTGTTCGCCATCATTACCGTGATGACCGCGGTGGCCGCGCAGGCTATCGTGAAACGCGCGCCGCAGGCCCCGCGTGGCACCTACCTCAGCGCATGGTTCGCGATGGCGCTCCCCGCCTTCATCATCACCTTCGCGGTCACCGGGCTCATAATCCACGTCGAGCCGTGGTACCTGCCGCGCTACGTGATTCCCATCGCCGGCATGATCATCGGCAACTCGATGAACGGCATCGCGCTGGCCCTTGAGCGCTCGTTTGCCGACATGGACTCCCGCGAGAACGAGATTCTTGCCCTGACCGCCCTCGGTGCCACGCCGTGGGAGGCCGCGCGCGAATCGGTACGTACGGCGCTTCGGGCGGGCATGATTCCCGGTATCAACATGCTCTCGACGGTAGGTATCGTGTTCATCCCCGGGATGATGGCCGGGCAGGTGCTGGCAGGAGCGGACCCGCTTGTCGCGGCTCCCTATCAGATCGTCGTCATGATGATGGTTGCCACCGCCGACGTGCTCGGCTCCACGATCGTGGTGCTGCTCACGTTCCGTCGACGGTTCACACCCGAAGGCATCTTCCTTGAGAAGGGACTCAGGCCGCATGCTCGCTAATCCATGGATTCGACTGACGAACAACTGGCTCCACGACGTCTCGAGCGGCTTGTGGGCGGCGTGCGTGCTGGTGATCTGGGTGCTGCAGCAGCAGAAGGAGGCACTCGGGGCTTCAGCGGGACCGGAGTTCGTGGGTGCCCTGCTCGATGTTCAGTGGATCATCTTCTGGTTGCTTGTTGCCGCGCTGGTGGTCATCGCGCTGACTGGTGGCGTTCGCCTCGCCTACTGGCGAGCGCAGACGCCGCCCGAGGAGATGGGAGCGAAGCGGCCGGCGCTCATCGGCAAGCACATCGTGTTCCTCGTGGTCTACGGTGGCGGCACCGTCTGGGCGTACCTGCTGTTCACGGCAGGTACGTGAGGGGCGGTTGCTCCCGGCTCTGATACCATTACCGCGCTCGACTCCGGGTCGCATGGCGTGTGGGTATCTGTGCGATCCGAGGCGGGAGATGCTCACGGGTTCGCGAGACGACACTCGTGCGCAGGAAGAGTATGGTCGCGTGTGGAACGGAGAGGCATGACGGGGTTCGAACTACATCTGAAGCGCAGCGCGAAGAGCATCGATGCGTATCTCGCCACGTTCTTCATCGACGGGACGCACCCCGACATGGCGCGCTACCTCTACGGCCCGCTGGCCGCCTTCAGCGCGAACGCCGGCAAGCGCCACAGGCCCCTGATCTGTCTGCTCGCCTGTGAAGCGGTCGGCGGAGACCCCGACAAGGCGCGCGCCTCCGCGGCTGCCGTCGAGCACTTTCACACCGCCGCCCTGATCCACGATGACATCGAGGACTCTTCGCTCACCCGGCGCGGCGAGCCGTGTCTGCATGTGCGCGAGGGTGACGGCCTGGCCATCAACGCCGGCGATCTCGCCCTGTCGCTTGTGACGGGCGCCGTAGTCCACGACCCGGCGCTCGATGATGCGACGAAGCTGCGCGTGCTCCAGGAGCTCGTGGACATGACCACGCGCACGATCGAGGGTCAGGCCCTCGATATCGGGTGGGCGCGCGATGGGCGTTTCGACCTCACCATCGACGACTACCTCCTGATGGCCAACCACAAGACCGCCTACTACTCGGGGGCGGTGCCGCTTGCCATCGGTGCCATCGTCGGTGGTGGCTCCCCGACGCAGGTCGAGGCGTTGCGCGCCTTCGGCATGGCGGCCGGCCTCGCGTTCCAGATTCAGGACGACACCCTGAACCTCGTGGGCAAGCGCGAATCGGTGGGCAAGGACTTCCGCAGCGACATCACCGAGGGCAAACGCACCCTCGTAGCCATCCATGCGCTCCAGAACTCACCGGACCGTGACCGATTGCTCGCCATACTGTCAGCGCGCGAGACTGACGAGGGCGTGCTTGAAGAAGCTGTGAGCATCATGCGAGGCGCAGGCTCGGTCGACTACGCGAACGACTACGCGCGGAATCTCGTCCTGGCGGCGCAGCGCGACCTTGATGCGGCGCTGTCGAAGAGCCGGGCGAAAGGGCTGCTGTTGTCGATGGCTGACTTCTTCATCAAGCGGGCCAGCTAGCTAGTACCGCTCGTTACGGGTAGAACCTACGGGTAAGCCCCTGCACCCAAGGAGGACCTCAATGAACGCTGTCCCCGTCACCGACTCGATCCACTGGGTTGGAGCTATCGACTGGAACCTGCGCGATTTCCATGGCTTCGAGACCCCGCGCGGTTCGACCTACAACGCCTACCTCGCGGTCGGGGCCGACAAGGTCGCGCTCGTGGACACGGTCAAGGTACCGTTCGTTCCTGAGTTGCTCCAGAGGGTCGCCAGTGTCGTTGCGCTCGACAAGATCGACTACATCGTGGTCAACCACGTCGAGCCTGATCACAACGGCGGCCTGCGCCTGGTGATGCAGGCGTGTCCCAACGCCAAGGTCGTGGCCAGCGCGGGTGGCGTCCGGGGTGTGGCCGAGTACCACGGCTCTGACCTCCAGCTCACGGCGGTGGGTCCGGACGACTCGCTCGATCTGGGGGGGCTGACGCTGCGGTTCATGCCGATGCCCATGGTGCATTGGCCCGACTCCATGTTCACGTACTGCCCTGAGCAGTTCTGCCTTATGCCCAACGACGCGTTCGGACAGCACCTGGCGTCGTCTTCTCGCTTCGCCGACGAGGTAGGCCTCGCACTGGCTGTCGAGGAACTCATCACCTACTACGCGAACATCCTCATGCCGCTCGGGCCCCAGGTAGCCAAGGCTATCGAGAAGGTCGTGGCGGCCGGCTGGGTGTGCAAGACGATCGCCCCGAGCCACGGAGTGATCTGGCGCGAGCGCGACATCGCGACCCTGCTGGACACGTACGGGCGATGCACCTCGGGCGACACCTACGACAAGCTCGTCGTCGCGTACGGGACGATGTGGGGGTCGACCGACATCCTGGCCCGCGAGATCGCCGACGGTGCGATCGGTGTCGGGTGTGAGGTCAAGTTGTTCGACGTGGCGTCGACACCTTACGCGCACATCACGAGGCACGTCTTCGACGGGCGGGCACTGCTGCTCGGTTCTCCGACGCTGCATCATGGGATGCTCTACCGGCCGGCGGGCTATCTGCAGTACCTTGCCGGCCTGAAGCCCAAGGACAAGGCGGTGGGTGCGTTCGGCTCGTACGGGTGGTCCAGTGGCGCGACGAAGCAGATTGCGGCTCGTTTCGACGAGATGGGGCTTGAGATGCCGTTCGGCGATTTCACCTGCAAGTACGCGCCGTCCGCTGACGAGCTCGCGGGCGCACGCGCCTGGGGGGAGCAGTTCGGACGACTGGTCATCGAGCGCGGCAAGCTCTAGGAGCGCAGCTTCAGGCGTCGCGCCGGGCCGCCCAGTCGGCCAGCACCGAAGCCGCCTCCGCCACCCCGAGCTGGGGCGGGGGAGCGGAAGGATCGAGATCCCTCAGCCGAGCGAAAAGATCGGCCAGTATCGGTGGCCGGATGTTTGATCGCGCGATGTCGTCGGCGTGCGCGAAGACTTCCGCGGGCGTGCCTTCGATGGCGATCTCGCCGCCCGGCTTGAGCACGTAGCAGTAGTCGGCAAGCTCGTGGACGCTGTCGATGTCGTGGGTCGTCATGACCACCGTGACATCCTGCTCAGCTGCCATCCGCCGAATCAGGGCCACCAGCTCCTCGCGTGCCTTCGGGTCGAGACCCTCGAAGGGCTCATCGAGCACGAGCAGCTCCGGCTCCATCACAAGCGCGCCGGCGAGCGCGACCTTGCGCTTCTCGCCGCCCGACAGGTTGTGCGGCACGCGGTCCGCAAGCGCTTCGATTCCGAGCAGCTTCAAAGCTCGGTGCGCGCTTGCCATGACCTCCGCCTCGGGGAGCCCGTACTGGCGCGGGGAGAACGCCACGTCGTCGATGACGGTCGGTGCCAGTATCTGTTCGTCGACGTTCTGGAGCACCACTCCTATGCGGCGCCTGATCGCAGCCCACTCGGTGGCCGGATCTTCCCCGAAGACTCGCACGGATCCTTCGCGGCTCCGGAGCAGACCGAGGATGTGGTAGAGCATCGTCGTCTTGCCGCTTCCGTTCGGACCGAGCAGCACGGTTCGGGCGCCTCGGGCCGCAACGAAGTCGAGCCCGCACAGATGGACACTCGTGCCATCTTCGTAGCTGTGACGGATGCAGCTCACCCGGACGATGTCGTCAGGTGAGACAGCCGGGTGGTCGTGGAGGTGGTCCATCATTCTCCCTTTCGGAGCAGTAGCGTCAGCCCGAGTGCAGCAAGTGCCGGTAGTACGACGATCCACGAGTAGGGGTTGAGCGCGGAGGATTCGACGCGCCATGCGGTGCTTGCTCCAAGCAGCACGACCGAGCCGATCACCAAGGTCACATCGGCCTTGCGGCTCCGGCTGCGAAAGGGCGTGATACGCAGGGCGCCCTCGTAGCCACGGATGCGCATGATGTCGTAGTCGCGTTGTGCGAGGTCGACCGAGTACAGCAGCAGTCCGCCCACGGCGGCCGCTGTCACGCGGATCGAGCGCACGGCGCTCTTGCCGCGGAGTCCCGCCCTGAGCCTGATCGCCCGCAGCAGATTGGAGAACTTCTCGGCAAGGATGAAGATCGCGCGGTACGTCATGAGCAGCGCATCGCCCACGATTCCGGGCATGACGCGCTGGATCGGTGCGAACACCTGGGGGTACGGGGTCGTCAGTACCACGAGAACCGCCGCAAGCGCCGAGGTGACTGCTTTGACAACGATCACGGTGGCGGTCATGAGGTCCGGCGCCGAGGCGAAGGCGAACACGAGCGCAAAGACCGCTGGGTACGCCGCCAGGCCAAGGGCCAGACGCAGTTTGACGCGACCCCACAGCGCCGCAGCCAGCAGGCTGAGGAAGATCGCTGCCAGGACGAGGATGTTCCAGCTCACGAGGGTCGCTGCGAGCACGAGCCCCAGTGCGGCCAGCTTCACGCGCGGACTGGCGGCTCTGAGCGGTCCGGTGCCCGAGGTGGCCGAGCGATCGATCGCGCTCACGTCCACGCTAGTTCACCGTCCCCTCGTCGCCCGGTGGCCTGCCGCCCGAACGGGCCCAGCGACCGCCCCACATGAGGCCTGGTCGCACGCGAGACACGTAGCCGAGCACCCAGGCGGTCAGCAGCCCTTCGAGCACCCACCCGATGGGGCCCAGTGTGTAGACGACGAGGGCGAAGCGTCTGACGGCATCCTCTTCGTGGGAATCGGATGCGAGCGCCTCGTGCTCGGCCTCGTGTTCGTGCTCGGCTTCGTGCCCCGCCTCCTCGTGCTCGCCCTCGGCTGCGTGCTCACCCTCGTGCCCCGTATCCTCGCCCCCGTGGTCCTCACCCTCGTGCTCGTGGCCGCCGGCGAACAGGCCCAAAGTGAACACGCCTTCGGCGAACGGGTTCTCAAACCTCAGCGTAGAGGGGTCGAGCGCTCCGGATTCGCGCGCCGATGCCCCGACTCCGCCCAGGGCGACGATGCCCACGAGCATGGTGGTGGTTGCAGCCAAGGCCAGAACCGTCGCGACGAAGGCGACCGGCCGCACGCGTGCGCGGCCGAAGATAGCTATCAGTCCCCGGAACAGCGCCCAGCCCAGCAGCATCTCGGCGGCGATCACCACCGTGTTCAGCCCGAGAACCGTCACGCCGCCGTGGCCCAGCAGGGCCAAGACGACTTCGACGATGAATGCCGCGATGATGCTCAGCACAGGTCCAAGCAGGACTCCACCGATGACGGTGAGGTTCACGTGATAGGCGATCGGGATGATCTCGCTCGACATCGCCACGAGCATCAAAGCGGACACAACGGCCAGCAAGGGCACACGCCGCCTGATGTCCGCACGCTCGGCGATGACCCCTGCGGCAACGACCGCAACGATCGCCACCAGCCAGCCCAGTCCCCACAGCCACAGGGGCAGCACGCCATCGGGGATGTGCAGGTGCGACATCGCTACGACCCCTGTCTCGCCGTGCACTGGGGGCACAGCCCGTACATCGTCACTTCATGACGCGTGATGACGAAGCCCGACTCGGCAGCGCTTCTCAGGGTGCTATCGAGGGGGCACGCGGTGTGGGCGACGTGTCCGCATGAGTCACAGACGATGTGGTGATGGTGTGACGGAGCCGTGCAGCGGGCGAACAGCGCATGACCGTCTCGCTCGCCGACGCGTGCGACAAAGCCGCTGGCCTCCATCGCCGACACGGCCCGATAGACCGTGGCGGTCGCTCCTGAGGCGGAATCGACGTGACGTACCCGAGTTGCCAACTCGTCAACCGTGAAGGCGCCCTGAAACCCGACGACGGCGCTCGCGATGGTGCGGCGCGGCGCTGTCACCCGCCGACCGGCGTAGGCGGTGCGCACTAGGCTGCGACTGGAATCGTGCGGCACGGGATGCGGGTCTCCCTAGGCTCGTAATGAGAATCATTCTCATGAGACTGACGCTCTGCACGCTACCACAGCGCCGGCACGACGGGAATGCTCGTCGTCCAAGCGTCCATCGGAAAGATGCGATATCGTGGAAAGGGTCCGACCCTGCGTGGAGGGCCACATGAACGTTCAGCAGCTCAAGACCTTCATCACCGTCGTGGAGCACGGTTCGTTCTCTGAGGCCGCTCGCGCCTTGGGCGTCTCGCAGCCGGCCGTGACCATGCAGGTGCAGTCGCTGGAGAGCGACGTGGGTGCCACCCTGCTCGACCGTCGCTACCGCCGCGTCGACCTCACTGAGGCCGGTCGAACCCTGCTGCCGCATGCGCGGCACGTCTTGGAGCAGATTGGCGCGGCGCGCGACGAGATCGATGCGCTGTCAGGGGTCATATCGGGTCGGCTTGTCATCGCCGCGAGCACGACGCCGGGCGTCTACATCATCCCGCGCCTCCTTGGCGCGTTCGTCACCACACACCCCGAGGTGGGCGTCACCATCATGGTCCACGACACGGCCGAAGTAATCGAAGCGGTCGAGTCCGGGCATGCCGACATCGGCATCACCGGCGCGACGGTCCGTGGAGCGCGCGTCGCGTTCGAAGAAGTCGGTGCCGACGAACTGGTCCTGATCTGTGCACCGGACAGTCCGCTCGCGCAACGCAAGAATCTGCCTCTGGCCGAGCTCGCGGACGAGCCGTGGGTGTTGCGCGAGTCCGGCTCGGGAACGCGGCAGGTGGCGGAGCGGCTCGCGACAGACCACGGGCTCGACCCTGATGAGCTGAGAGTCGTGGTCGAGCTTGGCACCGGCGAGGCGATCGTCTCGGCGGTTGAGGGCGGACTCGGCATCTCCATACTGAGCCGGCACGTGGCCGCCAAGGCGCTTGCGCTCGGTACGATATGCGAAGTGGACGCGCTGGGTCTCCCGGCGACGCGGCCCTTGCATCTGGTACTGCCTCGACGCTCGCCATCACGCGCCGCTGAGGCGTTCCACGAGTACCTTCAGGAAGCGTTCGCCCGACAGTGACGACCGCAGGCGACCTTCGTCGTGCCTGCTGACGGCCGTCGGCATGATGCGCGGACGCGTGGCGGCGTATAGTGGTGTTCTTCGCCTCGGCCGGCAATACCGGGGCGGGTAAGCAGACGAGATTGGGTAAGGGTATCGACGTGACGTCGAACGAGAACACACGCCTTCCCGTGACCGCGGCCGTTCTGGCCGGCGGCCGAAGCATGCGCATGGGCGTGGACAAGACCCTGCTCTCCTTCGACGGCCGGACTCTGGTAGCGCGAGTCTGCGATGCGGTGGGCGAGGTGTGCGAAGCCACCGTCGTGGTGACGAACCGCCCCGAATCGATACTCGATGTGGGTTTGCCCGCCGACGTGGTCATCCTGCGCGACGAAGTGGCCTACCAAGGGCCGCTGGGCGGTCTGGTCACGGCGATGGACAACGCTGACACCGAGTGGGTCCTAGCCGTGGCTGCCGACATGCCCCACCTCGAGCCCGACCTGATCCGGGCACTGTGGGAGGCGCGCGACGCCGGCGACGTCGTTGTGCCGGTCTCCGAGAAGGGTCCGGAGCCGTTGCTCGCGCTGTACCGTGTGCCGGCATGCGCTCAGCCTGCACGGGATGTGCTGGCGACGGGTCGTCGTCGACTCGTCGCGCTGTTCCCCCAGGTCACGGTGGTGGAGGTGCCGCTGGAGGCACTGCGCGCGGCCGACCCGGACCTGCGCTCGCTCGTCAACGTGAACACGCCGGCGGACCTCGCAGAGGCGCGCGAAGCAATCGAGCCGCATGGCGGCTTCGTCCAGCATGTCCGCTGCGAACTCACGCCGACCCGCGCGATGCCCAGCGAGCGGCCCATCACCATCCACTTGAACGACATCGAAGTGGCCACCACGCAAGCGACGCCGCGCGATCTCGAGGAGCTCGCGGTCGGCTTCCTCATCGCCGAAGGACTGCTCACCGATCGCGAAGCGCTTCTGAGCATCGACGCGGATGCCAAGCGCGGGCTTGTGTGGGTCACGAGCGAAGAAGAGGTGCCGGACGACCTCGCCAGCCGCACGCGCTACATCACGAGCGGTTGTGGCAAGGGCGTCACGTTCGCCTCGCTCGGACACACCCGGGGCCTGGATCCGGTCGTCTCGACGCTTGCCGTCACGGCCGACGAGGTCTACGGGCTTGTCGGCGAGATGGCCAAGGCGGCTGACGCCTACCGCGACACCGGGGGCACTCACGCATGCGGCCTCGCCAGGCTTGGGGTGCTCGAGTACGTTCGGGAAGACGTGGGTCGCCACAACGCCTTGGACAAGCTGCTGGGACGTGCATGGCTTGACCGGGTGCCCCTGGGCGACGCGGTGCTCATCTCGACGGGGCGCATCTCCTACGAGATGTCGGTCAAGGCAGCCAAGGCCCGTGTGCCCATCGTGGTCTCACGTAGCGCGGTGACCGATCTGGCCGCAGAGGTCGCCGACTCGCTCAACATCACGTTGGCGGGGTACGCACGCGGCGGCCGTCTTGCCGTCTACACGCATCCCGAGCGTATCCTCGACGAGTGTGCAGGAGGTGGCCAATGACCGATACCATGACCGTGGAGCAGGCCCGCAAGCTCGTCTTCGAGCGCGTCGTGCTCATGCCTGTCGAGCGCGTCAGCCTACTCGACGCTGTGGGCCGAGTGCTTGCCGTCGAAGCCGTGAGCGATGTCGACGTCGCGCCGTTCGACAACTCCGCTATGGACGGCTTCGCGCTCCGCGCTGCCGATACCGTCGGGGCGGCCGAGCACAGCCCGGTGCTTCTCGACGTGGTGGCACACATCGCTGCAGGCGATGATGTCGCGGGGATCGAGGTGGGTCCGGGACAGGCGGCGCGCATCATGACCGGCGCGTCGATGCCCCAGGGCGCGGACGCGGTCGTCATGGTCGAGCTCACTCACCCCGAGCGTGGCGATGGCGGCATCGCCTCCGTCGTCGCCTTCTTGCACCAGGCCGCTGCCGGCGATCACGTCCGCTATCGCGGCGAGGAGGTCCGAGCAGGCGATGTCGTGCTTGAGGCGGGCCAGGTCCTCGGCCCGGCCGCCATCGGGCTCTTGGCATCTACAGGGCACGCGGAGGTAGCCGTGTACCGCAGGCCCCGGGTCGCCGTGGTCTCGACCGGCTCAGAGCTCGTCGAAGTGGCCGAGAAGCCCGGCCCGGGGAAGATCCGCAACTCCAACAGCTACTCGATCGCTGCCCAAGTGCTCGCGGCCGGTGCCGTACCGATCCGGTATCCGATCGTCCCTGACGAGGTGCAGGCCACCCGCGCCGCATTCGAGCAAGCGGCCGACGAGTGCGACTTCATCGTCACGAGCGGGGGTGTGTCGGTGGGCGACTTCGACTACGTCAAGCCCGTGCTCCAAGAACTCGGCGACCTCACGTTCTGCAAGGTCAAGATGCGTCCGGGAAACCCGCAGACGCTCGGTGCGATTCGGGGGGTGCCGTTCTTCGGTCTTCCCGGTAATCCGACATCGACCTACGTCGGTTTCGAGGTCTTCGTGCGCCCGGCACTGCGCGCCATGCAGGGCCTCACTGCGCTCGACCGTCCGGTCACCGATGCGCTGCTGGCCCACGACGTCAAGAAGAAGCAGGACCGACGCTACTACCTGCGCGGGCGCGTCGAGCGTGATCCGTCGGGGGGCTACACCGCCTCGCTATCGGGCAGCCAGTCCTCCGCGCTCCTGAGCGCCGCGCACCGCGGCAACTGCTTCGTCGTTCTACCTGAAGGTGAAGGTTTCTTCGCTGCGGGCACGCCGGTGGCGTGCATGCGGCTCGACATCGAGGAGGGCACGCCATGAGCGAAAACGGTCCCAAGGAACTCGACCCGCGCTGGGTCGACCAGGTCACCGATGAGATCAAGGCCGCGGTCGCGGACAAGGCGGTCGACGGGAAGGTCACCTGCCCGGTGCTGCGCAAGTACGCCGAGGACGCAGGCATCCCGTACAAAGTCGCCGGAGCTGCGGCCGATCTGCAGGGGATCAAGGTCCACAACTGCGACTTGGGATGCTTCTAGCGTGACGCCGCTGCGTGACATCCCGGTCGTTTCGATCGTCGGAAAGGGCGACTCGGGGAAGACCACCTTCCTCGAGAAGCTGATACGTGAGCTCGTGACCCGTGGCTATGGTGTCGCGACGGTGAAGCATCACGTGCACGACTACGACATCGACACGCCCGGCAAAGACTCCTGGCGGCACGCGCGCGCGGGCGCGGTCACCACCATGGTCTCCAGCCCCGCGAAGTTCAGCATGGTCACCGCGGTCGAGCGTGAGCTGACGTTGCCCGAGCTGGCGCGCTTGGCAGCCGATTCCGGGTGCGACATCTTGCTCACCGAGGGCTACAAGCGAGAGGGCGTGAACCGCATCGAGGTGTCCAGGCGGGCCCGCTCCGAAGAGCTCGTCTGCGCGGCGGGCGAGGCGCTCGCCTTGGTCACCGACAACGCCGAGGTAGCTTCGGGCCGGGCGTCGGTCTTCGCCCTCGACGACGCGGACGGGGTCGCAGACCTCATCGTCGCGCGGTTCCTGACCCCGCCGGGCGCAGAAGGCTTGGAGGTGGACAAGCATGGCGACTGACTCTCATGGCCGCCGGATCGACTATCTGCGCGTCAGCCTCACCGACCGATGCAACCTCAGATGCCGCTACTGTATGCCCGAAGCGGGCGTCGTGTGGAAGCCTCACAGCGAGATCCTCACGTACGAGGAGATCGTGCGGTTCGCTCGCATCGCCGTTGAGCAGGGCATCAGCAAGATCAGGCTCACCGGGGGCGAGCCGCTCGTTCGCGGTGGCGTCGTCGATTTCGTCGAGCAACTGATGGCGCTGCCCGGGATTGAGTCGGTGGCGATGACCACGAACGGCACGCTGCTGCCGCGTTTCGCAGACCAGCTCTTCGCCGCCGGGCTGCGTCGCGTCAATATCAGCCTCGACTCGCTCGACCCCTCGGTGTTCGCCGAGATCACCCGAGGTGGCCGACTGGACGAGGTGCTGGAGGGGATAGACGCGGCGTTTCGGGCCGGATTCGATCCCGTCAAGCTCAACGTCGTCGTCGTTCGCTCGCTCAACCAAGACCTGTGCGAGTTCGCCCGCTTGACCTTTGACAAGCCCCTGCACGTGCGCTTCATCGAGTACATGCCGGTTGGGGATGCCGAAGAGGGCAGCGGATGCAGCACCGAAACCACCGATGGGTGGACGCGGGCAGACTCGGTGCCCAGCGAAGAGGTGCTCGACATGCTTGCCCGCGAGGGCCGCGCCGCGGGGCTCGGCGAGCTCGAGCCGATAGCGCGCGACGGTGCGCCCGGCGGATGGGGGCCGGCGCAGTACTTCCGGTTCCCGGGAGCGCAGGGTACCGTCGGTGTCATCTCGCCGCTGTCACATCACTTCTGCGCCGAGTGCAACCGCCTGCGGCTGACCGCCGACGGTCGCTTGCGGCCTTGTTTGTTCTCCGACCATGAGCTCGACGTGCGGACGGCTCTGCGGACGGGCGACGATGAGGCCGTTCGCGAACTCGTCTTAGCTGCACTGCGCGACAAGCCCGAGAGCCACGATATGCGCGTCGGTACCGCGCGCGGTATGTCACAGATAGGAGGATGACCCCATGGGCGATGACCTGCGGCTCACCCATCTTGACGAGAGCGGCAATGCGCACATGGTCGACGTCGCCGGCAAGCCAGTCACGCACCGTCGTGCTGTGGCGAGCGGTTATGTCGAGATGGCGCCCGCCACCTCCCGGCTGATAGCCGAGGGGTCTGCGGCAAAGGGCGACGTCCTGGCGGTGGCGCGGGTTGCCGGCATCATGGCGGCGAAGCGCACAAGCGAGTTGATTCCGCTGTGTCATCCGATCGCACTCACGCACGTTGCTGTCGATCTGAGCGTGGTCTCTTCCGGTCGCCACGGAGTCGCCATCACTGCGACCGCCGAGACCGACGGCCCGACCGGCGTGGAGATGGAGGCGCTCACCGCGGTCTCAGTCGCGGCTCTGACCGTGTATGACATGTGCAAGGCCGTGGACAGGGGAATGACCATCCAAGAAGTGCGGCTTGAGCTCAAAGAGGGCGGCAAGTCAGGCACCTGGACGCGCGAGGAGGTACCAAAGTGATGGCGCCTGAGAGCAGTGCACCCGAGAGAGTCGGCACGGTCGTGTCGATCAACCTCTCTGAGAAGAAGACCATGCGCAAGACGCGTTTCGAGCGCGGCACCCTCGTGCTCGATCGCGGCTTCGAGGACGACGCACATGCAGGCGACTGGCACCGACAGGTGTCGTTGCTCGCGATCGAATCGATAGAGGAGATGCAGGCCAAGGGGCTCGACGTCGGGCCGGGCGACTTCGCAGAGAACATCACCACCAGCGGCGTCGACGTCATGACGCTGCCGGTAGGCTCGGTGATCACGATCGGCGATGCCGTCGTGCTCGAGGTCAGTCAGATCGGCAAGGTCTGCCACAACAAGTGCGCCATCTACTATCAGGCGGGTGACTGCGTGATGCCGCGCGAGGGCATCTTCGCTGTGGTACGCGTGCCGGGAGAGATCGTGGCGGGAGACCGCATAGAAGTGGTAGAACTCGGTGATGGCAGGTGCGATCGTTCGCCGGAGGACTCGCTCGAGACCTCCGAGCAGGTCCGCGCCTCAAACGAGTGCAACAAGCTCGCGAAGGACCGGATCGAGGGGGGCACGGGTGCCTGAGCTCAGAGTCGGCGTACTGACCAGTTCCGATACTCGTTCAAGCGGCGAGGCGGAGGACACGGCCGGCAAGGCCCTCATCGAACTCGTCGAGGCGCGCGGGTGGCTCGTCGTGGCCTACCACGTCTGTCCCGACGACGTGGAGTGCCTCTCGTCGTCTCTCATGGAGATGGCCGACCGTGAGGAGGCCGATGTCGTGATCACCTGCGGTGGCACCGGAATCGGCCCGCGCGATGTGACGCCGGAAGCCACGCGCGCGATCGCCGATCGCGAAGTGCCCGGCATCGCGGAGTTCGTGCGCGCCGAATCGCTTCGTGTGACACCGCGAGCCATGCTCTCTCGGGGTGTCGCGGCGCAGAGAGGCCGGACCCTCATCGTCAACATGCCGGGCTCGGAGAAGGCCGCGCGCGAGACATTCGGCTTCGTGGCCGATCAACTGGAGCACGCGGTCGACATGATGGCCGGCGGGGGGCACCCGTAGCCGATGGCCCCCTCGCCTGAACTTCCGGCCACCGTCTACTTGGATCACGGCGCAACGTCCTGGCCCAAGCCGCCGGAGGTCGCCGAGGCGCTTTCTCGCGCGGTGACCGAGTTCGGAGGCAATCCCGGTCGCGGCGCGTATCGCCTCGCCGTGGAGACGAGCCGAGCCCTCCACACGGCGCGCACCGAGATCGCACGATTCGTAGGCGTCGCGGACTCCAAGAACCTTCTCTTCCAGCCCGGATGCACCCAGGCGATGAACCTGGTGTTGTACGGCCTGCTGTCACCGGGCGACCGCGTCGTCGTCTGCTCCATGGAGCACAACGCCGTGGCCCGGCCGCTGAACGTGCTGGCACAACGCGGTGTGCGCGTGGTCATCGTGGATGCTGACGAGGTCGGCGTTGTCGATCCCGATGCGGTCGACGCGGCGGTGCGAGCGGAGCCGACTCAAGCGGTGGTCTGCCAGCATGCCGGCAACGTGAGCGGTGCTGTTCAGCCGGTTGCCGACCTGTCCGATATCGCGCACGAGCACGGAGCGCTCATGCTCGTCGACGGCGCGCAGGCAGGGGGCCACCTCGACGTCGACCTCGGAGCTCTTGGCGTCGACGCGTGGGCGTGCTCGGGGCACAAGGGGCTTCTCGGGCCCCAGGGCATCGGCCTGCTGTATCTGGCTCCGACCTGCGAGCCGTCCGAGCTGGTCGCAGGGGGTACCGGCGCCGGAGGGAGCGAGGAGCCGATGCAGCCGCGCGTGAGGCCCGACCGTTATGAGGCCGGTACGCCGAACACGCCGGGTATCGTGGGCCTGCACGCGGCGGTGCGCTGGCTTCGCGTCCACGGTGCGCAGCTGCGGGTTGAGGAGGCTCGTCTGATTCGCCGCTTGCACGAAGGGGTGCTTGACCTCGGCGGGTTCAGAGTCCTCGGGCCTGGACCGGGTGAACCACGCGTTCCGATCATCGCCGTCACGCACGACAGTGTGCACGCGGACAAGTTCGCGTTCGCTCTCGATCGCCGATTTGGCATCGCCACGCGCGCGGGGCTTCACTGCGCACCGTGGGCACACCGCACGATGGGGACGCTTGACACAGGAGCGCTTCGGCTCGGCGTGGGGTTCGGCACGACCGATGAGAACGTGGAGGTTGCGATCGAAGCTCTCCGCACGCTGGCGAAGGAGCTCGCGTGAGCACGGCGTCGCCGCGTCACTTCCGCGTGCTCACGTTCGCGTCGACACACGACGCCCTGAGTGCCGAGGCGTTGCTGGATGATCTGGGTTTCGACGTGGTGCCCGTGCCCGCGCCGCCCTCGCTCTCTGCCAACTGCGGAATCGCGTTGAGGGTGGAGCTGTCAGATGCGGATCGCGCCAGCGTCTATTTGGAACGTGCAGGAATCGAGGTCGAGCGAGCCACGGACTTCGAGGACTTCTGAGCGAATGTACGGTCCCTCGCGTTGACGCGCATACCCGCGGACACCTATCCTTGCGTAACTGCTGTTACAAAGCGTTCGTGGCGTGGTGTCCGGACAGCACCGCGACGGACTCGACCACGGTCGGGTGCGGGGCTTGGTCGCACGTAGGGTCTTTCAAAGGGATTGGGGTTACCGTGTTGAGCTTGCTGCAACTCAATGTGTGGCTGGATGCGATCTTCACTAATCTGTATCCAATCATCGTGCTCGCTCTCATGGGGCATTTCATCGGCAACATCCTCACCGGTCGTGCAAAGCGCCGGTTTGGGCGCGAGTGGGCGTGGCCGCACCACGACAGCCATCCGCCGCTCCTGCCGAAGTTCCTGCACTTCACGCATGTCGCGTGCATGTTCATCCTGGGCGCCACGGGCCTCATGATTCGCTTCAATCCGATTTCGCGCGAGACGATGCAGTGGCTCCACTACATCGCCATGATCATCGTCACCATCAACCTCATCTGGCGCCTGTGGTACGCCTTCTCGTCGCGTCAGCGGGACTACCGTGAGTTCGCGATCACCCAGCAAGACATCGTCACGGCGCCCAAGGTCATCCTGTACTACATCTTCGTGAAGCCTTCGAAGCCGCACCTTGGCAAGTACAACGTCATGCAGAAGGGCACCTACACGATCTTCGTGCCACTCTTGATCATCCAGGCGATCACCGGATTCATGCTATGGCGCCTCCAGATACCGATCGCGGACATGAGCTTGCAGGAGCTCTTCGCTGGTCTCATCGGTGCCACCGGCATCTGGTGGACACGCACCATCCACTACGTCATCAACTGGCTCTTCATCATCCTCACAACCATCCATGTCTATCTGTCAGTCACCGAGGACTTCCCGGCGTTCCTCGACTTCTTCGGCTTGGGCGGCTTTGACAAGCGCAGCGCCGCGAAGCACGGTGGTGGGCACGGTGACGATCACGGTGACGATCACGGACATGCGCACGAGCCGGCAACGGCCTACGCATCGGCAGAACACGGGTAGAGAGGTCGTTGGGTGGCACGCCTCCGTACGGGCATAGCGAGCGTTCTGATATTTCTCGCGGTCATCAGTCTTCCGGTGCTGGCGTACGCCGTAACGGCGGCCACGACGGCCACGGCGCCTGAGGGCAGCAAGGCGTACGAGACAGCCGAGAAGATGGTCACTCCGTCTGCGGTCGAGCCGACGAAGACCGCTTCGGCCTCGGCCAAGCCGTCCGCGCCCGTCACGCAGACTTACGATCTGGACTTCACCTTGCCGACCTACGGCAAGTCGGGCTGCCTCGTGTGTCACGGGGATCCGAACCTGGCCAAGATCGGTGTCGAGACGACTTCATCCGTCTACATCGACGTCGAGGTACTCAACGCGTCCGCGCACCAGACCGGAGAGACGCCCTGCACGGGCTGCCATCTCGATTTCGCCTACACTGCGCCGCACAAACAGACCGAGGGCGATTGGGAGATGGCTGCGCGGCTCGCCTGCAAGAACTGCCACAAGGACGCGTTCTCCGCGTACGCCAACGGTATCCACTCCCCGGCGGGTAAGCCGGGTCAGGCTGCGACGCAGACCGCCGCGGCGAGAGAGGCCGAGGGCAAGCCGGAGTTCGTGCCGCTGTGCGGCGACTGTCACGGCGGTCACATGATTCCCTCGATGGATGACACCGCGGCCATGTCGGCGCTGCACCTTTCGGGTGGCCAGATGTGCGGAAGCTGCCACGTCGAGGCGAGCGAATCCTACGATGACTACTATCACGGTGCTGCCTACAAGCGCGGTTCCATGGACGCTCCTTCGTGCTGGGATTGCCACGGCTACCACGAGATCCTCGCCGTCGATGATCGTCGTTCGCCGGTACACGAGAGCCGACTTGCTGAGACGTGCGGTCAGACCGGATGCCACGAGAACGTCGACGAGCAGTTCCTCGAGTACGCACCGCTCACCCATGGTCAGGCGACGTTCAAAGAAGAGGTTGCGATCACTCAGATGAGGAGCCGGATCTTCGAGACCATCAAGCGGGCTTGGCAGGATATTACGGGCAGCGAGTAGAAGTGAGACGGGTCTTACGTTACGCGGGGCGCGGTCCCGCGGGAAGAAAGGGAAAGAACATGGAGTTTCGGTCTCGAGTGCGCCCCGGCAGGCTGCTCGTCGCGATGATCGCAGGCTTGGTGTTCGCTGCGACGATGGGGGCGGGCGCTGCATTCGCGGCCGAGGTGCCCAAGGAGGAGGAGCAGTCCTTCGAGCAACTCTTCCTCGAACTCCAAGATACGCCCGTCTACAAGGACGCCTGCACCAAGACGTGTCACGCCAACCTTGCGAAGACCGACAACTACGCTGCAGCCATCATCTTCAAGCATGGCTACCACCAGCTGGTTCCCTGCTCGTCATGCCATCCTCGCTTCCCGCATCGCGCGGACGCCAAGATCGAGCGTCCGACCATGCAGGGGTGCTTCGAGTGCCACGGACTGCGCCATGGGCCGATGGGGGAGATCGCCACGGGCGCGTGCGAAGACTGCCACGTGACCGCGAAGGAGCGTTTGCGCCCCGCCTTCCACACGTACGACTGGGCGGGCGCACCGCACGTCGAGCCGGCGAATGAGGAGTTCAATACCCGCTGCGCCATGTGTCACACCCCGGAGACCTGCACGGACTGTCATGAAGACGACGACATCGAGTGGGAGCCGGCTTCGTGGGCCTATGACGCTGGCGATGGATGCCTCGCGTGTCACGGCAGCGCGACGCTTAACAAGCAGTCCGGTCTGGGGATGAAGTCATACGCCGTATCCGGCCTGACAGACAGCGCCCACACCGACCTCACCTGCCAGCAGTGTCACCCTGACTACCGCTACGACGACGCGCCCCAGAGTCCGCTGTGGACCATCAACGCAGGCAACGCCTGTAAGGAGTGCCACCGTACCGCTGAGGACGGCAAGTGGAAGGCGACGGTCGAGGAGTACGAGAGGTCGACTCACGCCGAAGCGATCGCCGACGGCAACTACGACTCGGCGACCTGCGCGTCGTGCCATGGTGGCCACTTCATCTACCGACTCGACACGGAGGCGGCGCGCTCGCGCATGCATCTGTCCGCATACCGGGTGTGCGCCCGCTGCAAGCAGCACGGCGATCAGTACGATACGTACGACGACTACTACCACGGCAAGGCGTACAAAGCGGGTAACCCGAGCGCACCTTCGTGCTGGGATTGTCACGGCGATCATGACATCCAGCCCTCGACGGACAAGACCTCTCTGGTATCGCCGGAGAACGTCGGCCCCACCTGCGGGCAAGAGGGGTGCCACAGCGGTAGCGACGAGCAGTTCGGCGAGGTCGCCAGTGAGCTCATCCACTCGAAGGTGAAGGCGCAAGAAGAGAACCCGCTTCTGAATCTGATCGCCAGGATCACGGGACAGTGATCTCGAACCGAAGGAGGCGTGCGGCCAGCGAGTGAAGGCCCGCACCAACATCAGCATTCTTACAGGGGGGGTGGCTGCGATTATCGTCGCAGCCGCCCTTCTGTTCACCGTCGCGCCTTCGTACTCGGGGGCCGCTGACGGCGAGTCGGTCATCGAGACCGCCGAGCCGGTCGAAAAGGCCTCCTGCGCTCCTTGCCACCTCGACTTGGGCGATGTCGACGTCCCCGGACTGGTGTTCGGCCACGGCAACCACCTGCTCATCTCCTGCGACGCGTGCCACTCGCGTATGCCGCACCGCGGTGACAACAACACCGAGCGCGTCCCCATGGAGGTCTGTTTCGCCTGCCACGGCATCAACCACGGCAATCAGGGCGAACTGGCCACAAGCGAGTGCGAGGACTGTCACACCCCCTCGTTTCAGTTGCGCCCGAAGTCCCACTCCGCCGACTGGGCCAAGACGCCGCACGCCGAGGCCTCGGCCTCCTCGGGTGTGAACTCGTGCATGATGTGCCACGACGCCGGGCCGGACTGCGATGCGTGCCACGCCAAGGAGGCGCCCGACGTCGCCAAGATGCCGCCCGTCTATCACACGGTGGTCACCCCGTTGCCCAAGGGCCCCAACGTCCAGATC